>NZ_JAUMSQ010000031.1:0-43406 GCF_030519285.1 Mycolicibacterium arseniciresistens | reverse complement strand
GCACGTTTGAGCGCGGCGTACACCCCCACTCCCTGGGCGACCGGCAGCAACGCGGTCACGTACACCATGCAATCGGGGGCGGGCCGCGTCGTCACGGTCCGCTCACTGGGCGCCTTGGCCGCGCGGTCCACCACCGCCTGCGCATCCAACCGGTAGGCGATCTTCTTCGCCTCGGCCTCGATCCGACCGTCTCCCCACCCTTCGAGGCGGGCCATCTCACCGCACAATTCGGCGTCCAATTGCCTGCGGTGCTCCACCGACAGGCACGCCGACTCCCGCACGATGATCGTCGCCCGCCACTCGGTGAGCACCCCACACTCCAACGCCGCCAGCGTGCACGGCATCTCATGGACCAACGCCCGGGCCAACCCCAGATGCCGGCCACCCTGATTGGGTGACGCCCGCCGCGCCAGCGCGATCTCGGTGGCCAAACCCCGACCCCGCTTGGAGGCCGGCACCCCCTCGGCGGCCTCGCGCGCACGGCGCACAGCGTCCAGTTCAGCGGCCACCCGCGCCTGCCCCGCAGCGCACGCGGCTTTGGCCGTCTCCAACTCCGCCAACCGCGCATGCAACCGGGCCTCGTCCGCCCCGAACGGCACCGCCGCCAACTCCTCGAACATGTGTTCGATCATACTGACACCCACCGACAAGCCGGTTCCGGCTAGATTGCGGTCGTGACCCGCACCCCCGCGGGCCGGTTCGCGCCGAGCCCGTCGGCCGATCTGCACATCGGCAACCTGCGCACCGCAGTGCTCGCGTGGCTGTTCGCCCGCTCCACCGGTAGGCGCTTCCTGATGCGGGTCGAGGACCTCGACGACCGCACCCGCACCGATGTGGCGCAGCGCCAACTCGACGACCTCGCGGCCATCGGGCTCACCTGGGACGGCCCCGCGGAGTGGCAGTCACAGCACCGCGAGCGCTACGACGCCGTCGTCGACCAGCTGGCCGGCGCCGGCCGTATCTACGAATGCTACTGCAGCCGAAAGGATATCGCGCAGGCACCGAGGGCGCCTCACGCGCCGGAGGGTGCCTACCCGGGCACCTGCCGGGATTTGACCGCCGCGCAACGCGGTCGCCGACGCACCGAAACCGACCGGCCGCCTGCGCTGCGGCTGCGCACCGACGTGCACACCTACACGGTCACCGACCTGCTGCACGGCGAATACACCGGCGTCGTCGACGACTTCGTGGTCCGGCGCGGCGACGGCGTACCCGCCTACAACCTCGCGGTGGTGGTGGACGACGCCGCCCAGGGCGTCGACCAGATCGTCCGCGGTGACGACCTGCTGGCGTCCTCGCCCCGACAGGCATACCTGGCCCGACTGCTCGGTCACCCCGAACCGACCTACGCCCACGTGCCGCTCGTACTCAACGCCGACGGCGCCCGGCTGGCCAAACGCGACGGCGCGGTCACCCTTGCCGAGATCGGTGTCGACCGCGCCGTCGCGCAGATCGCGGAGTCACTCGGCCGGCCGGCAGCCACACTGACCGAGCTGGCAAGCCGGTTCGACCCGGCGGCGCTTCCCCGCGAACCGTGGATCTATCTGCCCGGGTAGCGATTTCGCTCAGCGGCCGGCGAGCTCGGCGAGGAACGCCTCCAACGCGGCCACGGCGACGGCGCTGATCTCGCGATCCGCCTCGGCGTCGGCGACCACCTGCGCGTCGACACCCGCGGCGGTGGCCGTCTCGTCGGGAGTGAGTTCGGCCTCGCGCCGTGCGGCATACAGCCGCACGCTCAGCGGCGCCTCGGGCGCACCTGCGGCACGGGAGACCAGCTGGCGGTAGGTGCGCCGCACGGCGCTGAGAACCAGCACCAGCGCCGACGTCTCCTTGGCGCCGCGGAGCGTGTCGGCGACGGACGCCTCGAGCCGGCGCAGGTCCGCCAGCAGTGCCGCGTCGTCGTCGAACGTCGCCGACGCCACGACCGACAGGGCCGCCGCCCTGGCGTTGATCGCACTCAGCGTCAGCTCGTACGAGTCGACGAGCACCGCGATACGCACACTCTCGGTGATGAATTCGGTCGTCTCGTCGGGTTCGTCCGGAACGGTCCCGCCCGAGTGCACCCGGTCGAGGGTGCCCACCGGCCACTTCAGCGTCTTCTCGATCCTGGCCCGCACGCCCTCGCCGGGCCAGGCGGCGCCGCGTTCGAAGGCGGCGAGGTCGACCGTGCCGATCACCCCGTCGTCCTCGAGGTCCTGGCGGGAGAAGCCGAGCTCTTCTCGCCGGGCCCTGACGGCGGCGCCCGCGACGGCGGTGCGCGGATCGATCTCGTCGGTGTCGATCTCCTGGTCGCCGTGCCGGGTCTGCGGCAACGTCGGTGGCTTGTTTGCGGAAACGTCGGACGGTGCGAGCTTGAAGGTGACGGCGATGCCGTCGGGATGGCCGATCCGGACGGTGAGGCCGTCGGTCACGGCGACCCGGCCCTCGATGCGTTCGCCGTCGAGGAAGGTGCCGTTGGTGCTGTGGGCGTCGGTGACCGTCCAGGCGCCTCCCGCGGGCTCGATGAGAAGGTGTGTGCGGGACACCCGCTGGTCGACGATGCGGATGTGGGCGGGCAGGTCGCGGCCGACGGTGATGGCGCCCGCGCTGGCGCGGATGGTGTGCGGGGCATGGTCGGCGCACATGATGGTGAGCTCAGGAGGCTCGCGTCCGGCCATTTCCTCCCGCTTCTTCTCGCCGCATTCTGTGCCGATGGTGATCAGGCACCGCTGACAGTGATTATGCACGCGAATTGCTGGATGCCGCGGGGAGTCCGTGCATGCCGACCCGGCCACGTCGTCATCGATGACGACGTGAGCAGAACTCTTCTTATGGCGCCGCCGGCTTGCTAGCGTCCGCCGGTGCACTCCCTACGAAGAGCCCTTCTGCCGGTGCTCCTGCTCGCCGCGCTGATGCTGTCGGCGTGCGCGTCCTCGGAGAACGAGAGCGACGAACCGATCGCCGCCGCGGGGGTGCTTCGCGTCGGCACCGAGGGCATCTACCCGCCCTACTCGTTCCACGACCCCGCGCAGGGCGGCCAACTCGCCGGCTACGACGTGGACGTGGCGCGCGCCGTCGGCGACAAGCTGGGGGTGCGCGTCGAGTTCGTCGAGACGTCGTGGGACTCCATCTTCGCCGCCCTGGAAGCCGACCGCTTCGACATCGTCGCCAACGAGGTGACGATCACCCCGGAGCGGGAGGCCAAATACGATCTCTCCGAGCCCTATTCGACCGCCGAGGGCGTGATCGTCACCCGCGCCGACGACACCTCCATCACGTCCCTGGCCGACCTGAAGGGCAAGCGCGCCGCCCAAAGCCCGACCAGCAACTGGGCGGACGTGGCACGGCAGGCGGGCGCGCGGATCGTCTCCGTCGACGGTTTCGCCCAGGCGATGGCCGTGCTCAACGACGGCCGGGTGGACGCCGTCGTCAACGACACCCTCAGCGTGCAGGCCTACCTGTCCGAACGTCCCGACGCTCCGATCAAGGTCGCCGCGAACACGGGCGAGACGAGTGAGCAGGCCTTCGCCGCCCGGAAGAACAGCGGCATGCTGCCCGAATTGAACCGCGCCCTCAACGAACTGCGCGCCGAGGGCAAGCTCTCGGAGCTGTCGCAGAAGTACCTCACCATCGACCTGTCCAAGCCGCCGCCACAGAGCACATGGCGACTGATCGCCGACAACCTCTGGCCGCTGGCCAAGGCCGCGCTCACCATGACCATCCCGCTGACGATCATCAGCTTCGCCATCGGTCTCGTCATCGCCCTGGTGGTGGCGCTGGGCCGGCTGTCGTCGAACTGGCTGCTGGCAGGTGTATCGCGCTTCTACATCTCCATCATTCGCGGCACGCCACTGCTCGTGCAGCTGTTCATCGTGTTCTTCGCGCTGCCGCAGATCGGCGTGCGGATCGACCCGTTCCCCGCGGCGGTGATCGCGTTCAGCCTCAACGTCGGCGGCTACGCCGCGGAGATCATCCGCGCGGCGATCCAGAGCATTCCCAAGGGTCAGTGGGAAGCAGCCGAGACCATCGGCTTCAACTACACCGGCGCGCTGCGGCGGATCATCCTCCCGCAGGCGACCCGCGTCGCCGTGCCGCCGCTGTCCAACACCCTGATCTCGCTGGTGAAGGACACGTCGCTGGCGTCGGTGATCCTGGTGACCGAACTGTTCCGGACGGCGCAGAACGTGGCGGCGCCGACCTTCGAGTTCTTCGCCCTGTACGGCACCGCGGCGCTGTATTACTGGGTGATCTGCCTGGTGCTGTCGTTCGCCCAGAACCGCTTCGAACGCCGACTGGAAAGGTTCGTAGCCCGATGACCGACTCCCCGACCGGATCTCAGACCGAGTCCGAGACCGACTACCGCGTCGTCGCCAAGGGTGTGTACAAAGCCTTCGGCGACAACAATGTCCTCAACGGCGTCTCGTTCACCGTCGAGCGGGGCACGGCGACCGCGATCATCGGTCCGTCCGGTTCCGGCAAGACCACGCTGCTGCGCACCCTCAACGCGCTCGATCGAGCCGATGCCGGGGTGATCAGGGTCGACGACGTCGAGATCGACTTCTCCACCCCGGTGCCCAAACCCGAGGTGCGCCGGTTCCAGTCGCGCAGCGGCTTCGTCTTCCAGAGCCACAACCTGTTCCCGCACAAGACGGTGCTGCAGAACATCACCGAGGGCCCGCTGATCGTCCAGAAGCGACCCCGCGACGAGGTCGAGGCCGAGGCTGTCGAACTGCTCGGCCAGGTGGGCCTCGCCGACAAACGCGACCAGTACCCGTACCAGCTCTCCGGCGGTCAGCAGCAGCGCGTCGGCATCGCGCGGGCGCTGGCGCTCAAACCGAAACTGGTGCTGTTCGACGAACCGACCTCCGCGCTCGATCCCGAGCTCGTCGGTGAGGTGCTGTCGGTGATCAAGGACCTCGCCGTCGAGGGCTGGACCCTGGTGATCGTCACGCACGAGATCCAGTTCGCCCGGCAGGTTTCCCAGCAGGTGCTCTTCACCG
Organism: Mycolicibacterium arseniciresistens; assembly: GCF_030519285.1. Taxonomy (NCBI): domain Bacteria; kingdom Bacillati; phylum Actinomycetota; class Actinomycetes; order Mycobacteriales; family Mycobacteriaceae; genus Mycobacterium; species Mycolicibacterium arseniciresistens. The sequence goes on along the minus strand of NZ_JAUMSQ010000031.1, from coordinate 38,427 downwards.
ACCAGGGCATCATCCTCGAGCAGGGCACCCCCGACGAGGTGATCGGCGACCCGAAGGAGGAGCGGACCCGCCAGTTCCTGGACCGGATCCTCAACCCTCTGTAGAGAGAACCAGGTCGACGGCCCTCGCCGCGCTCTGCACCGCGCTCTCCATCGTCGCCGACCAGTCGGTGGCCGTCCAGTCCCCGGCGAGCGCGAGCGACGGCACCGACGTGCGTTGCGGCGGGCGGAGCGCATCGGTGCCGACCACCTGCGAGAAGGTCGCCTTCGGCATCTTGACCACCTGCGCCTGAACCACTTTCGCGTCCACGGCAGCTGGGTAGTAGCGACGCAGCAGCGCCAGTTGCTCGTCGACGATCTCGTCGTTGCTCTTGTGGATCTGCTCGTAGGCGCCGCTGGTGGTCAGGCAGTACAGCCACGCCCGGTCGGTGCGCCTGCCGTGCATGATCTGCCGGTCGAACACCTCGTCGATGATGCCGGTGCCGCCGATGAGCCCCTCGAACGCGGATTCGGTGCCCAGCGGGCGGTCGAGGTAGAGGTTGGTGCTGACGATCGGGGTATACCCCAGTTTGTCTGCCGCCGCGTAGATCTCGGCGTGCTCCGGAAGGTCGTCGAGCAGTCCGCCGATCGCCGAGTTGGGCACCGCGCAGATCACCGCGTCGGCCGGGACGGTGGTGCCGTCCGCCAGCAGCACCCCGGTGACGGCGCCGTCCTCGATGACGATGCGCCTGGCGACCGTGCGGTACCGCACCGTGACGCCACGCTCCTCGAACACCTTCACGGCGCCCGAGATGTACAGCGTGCCGAGATCCACGGTCGGGTAGCCGATGGTCACCGGGACGCGGTGCCGGAGGCCGAGGCGGATGCCGGTGGCCAGCACGTTGGCGAACACCCGCGCCGACTCACGCGACACCGGTTCGGCCGCGATGCCGAGGGCGAGCCAGTCCCACAGCGCTTCTCGCGCGGTGGCCGGCATCCCCACCCGTTCGAACCACTGCTCTGTGGTGAGGTCGGCGAGGTCCGCGGGCTGGCGCAGCGCCTGGACACCGAGGCGGATCGTGGCGCGGGCGGCACGCAACCGGTCGAGGACACCGGCGTCGGGATGCACACCGAACAGTGTTCGCAGCGCACCGATTCCGCTGGTCTGCACCGTGGTCTTGCGGCCGTCGGGCCAGCGCAGCGTCGAGCGCTTCGGGAACTCGATGTACTGGCGGGTGCCGACACTGGTGAGGTAGCGCCACAGGTTCCGGTATCCGCTCGCGACGACGTGCTGACCGTTGTCCGGGACGTCGTCGACGAGGTCGGCGCGCATCGCGTGCGTGCGCCCACCGAGCTGCCCGCGGCGTTCGAGCAGCGTGACGTCCCTGCCCGCCTCGGCCAGCCACACCGCGGAGGCGAGGCCGGCGAGACCGCCTCCGATGACGACGAAGCGGCGGTCGTCGTCAGGCACTCGTGCCCTCGGATGCGGCCAGCAGTTCGTCGCGGAACTTCGGGTGTGCGATCGCGGCCAGTGCCTCACCGCGCTCGCGGACGGTGAGACCTTCCAGTTCGGCGACGCCGTACTCGGTGACGATCACGTCGACGTGGTGGCGTGGCGTCGTGATCAGCGCGCCGGGGCCGAAGGCCGACACGATCCGCGAGCGGAGTTCGTCGTCCTTCGTGTACGTCGCGGGCAGGCAGATCAGCGAGCGGTCCGACACTTCGAGTCCGGCGCCAGCCACGAAGTCCTCGGCGCCGCCGATCCCGCTGAACTGGTCGCCGTTGATGGTGTCGGCGACGACCTGACCCTGGACGTCGATCGCGAGGGCGCCGTTGATCGAGATCATGCCGTCGTTGGCGGCGATGACCTCCGGCGAGTTGACGATCTCGACCGGGAGGAACGCGACGTCGGTGTTGCCGTCCAGCCAGGCGTAGAGGTCCTTGGAGCCGAAGGCGAACGTCGTGACGCTCACACCGTCGTACTGGCCCTTGCGCGCATTGCTGATCTTGCCCGCGCGGTGCAGCTTCATGCAGCCGTCGGTGAACATCTCGCTGTGCAGTCCGTAGTCGCCGCCATCGCCCTCGGCCAGCAGCGTCGCGATCTGATTGGGAATCGAGCCGATTCCGACCTGCAGGGTCGCCCCCGGTGAGATGAAGCCGACGGCGTGCTTCGCGATGGCCTGGTCGGCGTCGGACGGTTCCGCGTCGCCTCCCGGCAATTCGAGCGGCGCGTCGCTCGAGGCCACCAAGATGTCGATCTCGTCGACGTGCAGGGCGTGGCGGTGCTGCTCACCGAGGCCGAACGTGCGCGGGTAGGCCTCCGACACCTCGACCACCAGCAGCCGGTCGGGATCGGCGCCCGCGCGCCGCAGTTCGTCGATGGTCCCGCCCGCGTGCAGCGAGAGTGAGCACCAGCCGTCGCCGTCCGGCGGCGCGGCGACAGTCGTCATCACCCGCGGGCACTGACGCTCGAGCAGCGGCCCGAAGCGGCGGAAGTCCGCGGGCGCGAACTCAACCCGGGCTCCCGCGCCGAGCAGCGCCCGCTCGAGGGGGCCGTAGAACCCCGACCGGTAGTGCACACCCTCCCGGGTGAACAGGTCGGTCATCACGGCCAGCAGTGCGCCGAAGACCCGGAGATCCGTCCAGTCCTCCCGCTCCCCGAGTGCGCGCAGGAACGCGGGGGGCTGGCCGGGGCCGAGTGGGATCCCCAACGTGTCGGCGGATGTCAGTCGTGCGGCGGCCTGCTCGGCGGTGAGCTCTTGGGGCATGCGCCCGAAACTACAGTTCCTTGACGCCCCAGGGTGAGCCGTATTCGTTCAGCAGGTCGAGGAACGGTTGCGCGTCGAACGCCTCCGGCCCCAGCACGCCGCGCCCGCTCCAGGTGCCGTTTGCCAGGAGTTCAAGTGCGACAACGGGATTGATGGCCGTTTGCCACACAACACACTGGTGGCCGTACTCGGCCATCGTCTGTTCGTTGTCCACCACGTGGTACAGGTACGTCGAGCGCGGGTTGCCGTCCTTGCCGGTCCCCGTCACCCACAGCCCGGCGCAGGTCTTGCCCTTCATCTTGGGGCCGAGGGTCGCCGGGTTGGGCAGGCAGGCGGCGACGACGTCGCGGGGGCTGACATCGACGGGGCCGTTCGCACTGCCGACCGTCACCTTCTCGGTGCGGTCGAGGCCCAGCTTGTGCAGCGCCTTGAGCATGTCGATGAACTCGGTGCCGAGGCCGTACTTGAACGTGGCGCGCTTGCACTTGACCCAGCGCGGCATAAGCAGCACCTCTTCGTGCTCCACGTTCACGCACTCGACCGGTCCGATGCCGTCCGGGAAGTCGAACACCTCCGGCTCGCTGAACGGTTCGGTGACGAACCAGCCGCGGTCCGCCTCCCAGATCACCGGAGGATTCAGACACTCCTCGATCGTGGTCCAGATGGAGAACGACGGGGCGAACTCGTAGCCCTCGACGGTCAGGTTGGCGCCGTCGCGGGTGCCGAGCTCGTCGATCTCGGAGAACAGGTGGTCCGCGGCGTAGCGCGCGAACACGTCGGAGAGCCCGGGCTCCACGCCGATGCCGACCAGCGCCAGTCGGCCGGCCGCCGCCCAGTCCTGCTCCACCGCGAACTGCTCGTCGCCCAGCTTGACGCCGGTGAGCTGGTAGGGCTGGTCGGGGTGGCGCTGCGACAGGCTCATCGCCATGTCGAGATAGTCCGCGCCCCCGGCGAGGGCTCCGGTGAAGATCGGCATCACGAATCGCGGGTCGACAGCGTTCATCACGTGGGTGATGCGGTGCTCGCGAACCAGGTCGGCGACCGCGTCGGCCGAGGTCGCGTCGACCTGGGCGGCGCTGAACCGCTGGTCGCCGACCGACGCGACGGCACGCTGCGCACTGGCCTCGTTGTAGTCGCAGACCACCACCTGCTCGAAGAAGTCCCGCCGCACGGCGATCGAACAGAACGCCGCACCGACACCGCCGGCACCGACAAGAAGAATCCGCATGGGCAAGACCGTACCCAATGTGTGCGGATTTCGGCGAGCTTAGCGCCTTCCGGCGATGAAACCGTCGCATTACCGCGGAACGGCGACGGATTACGTCGTGGGGTCGCTCAGCGCGAGTAGTACCTCCCCAGCACGTGCTCACGCAGTTCGTCGAACTCACCGGCGACGATCGCCGCGCGGATCCGGTCGACCAGGCGGACGATGAAGCGTTCGTTGTGGATGGTGGTCAACGTCGCCGAAAGCATCTCCTTGGCCTTGAACAGGTGGTGCAGGTAGGCCCGGGTGTAGTGCGCGCAGGTGTAGCAGTCGCACTCGTCGTCCAGCGGCGTGAAGTCGCGGCGGTAGCGCGATCCGGTGATGTTGTACCGGCCGCCGGCCGAGTACACCGCGGCATTGCGGGCCACCCGTGACGGCGACACACAGTCGAAGGTGTCGGCGCCGGCCGCGACGGCGGCGAACAGGTCGTCGGGCTCGCTGATGCCGAGCAGGTGCCGCGGCTTGTCGGCGGGCAGCTCACTGCTGACCCAGCCGACGATGGTCGCGAGGTTCTGCTTCTCCAACGCCCCACCGATCCCGTAACCGTCGAAACCGAGGCCTTCGGCGGGGCCGGACTGCCTGCCGATGTCAGCCAGCCCGCGCGCCGCCTGCCGCCGCAGGTCCTCGTACTGTGCGCCCTGCACCACGCCGAACAGCGCCTGCCGGGGGCGCTGCGGGTGGGCCGCGGCGAGCCGGTGGTGCTCGGCGAGACAGCGCACCGCCCACGCGTGCGTGCGCTCCACCGACTGCTCCTGGTAGGCCCGGGTGTTCACCAGCGTCGTCAGCTCGTCGAAGGCGAAGATGATGTCGGCGCCCAGCTGCTGCTGGATGCCGATCGACACCTCCGGGGTGAAACGGTGGATGGACCCGTTGAGATGCGACCGGAACGTCACACCGTCGTCGTCGACGTGCGCCAGCCGCTGCTTGCCGTCGGCGATCACGTCGTCGGCCTGCAGCCGGTCGGTGTCCATGGCGAGCACCTTCTTGAACCCGACGCCCAGCGACATCACCTGGAACCCGCCACTGTCGGTGAACGTCGGGCCCGGCCAATTCATGAAGGCGCCGAGGCCGCCCGCCGCCTCGACGACGTCGGGCCCCGGCTGCAGGTACAGGTGGTAGGCGTTGGCCAGCACGGCTTGTGCACCAAGCTGTTTCATCGACTCCGGCAGCACCGATTTGACGGTGGCCTGGGTGCCCACCGCGATGAAGGCCGGCGTCTGGATGTCGCCGTGCGGGGTGTGGATGACACCGACCCGGCCGAACTGCCCCGGCAGCTCCGCCTCGACCGTGAAGAACCGCTCGTCCACGTCAGGTATTCAACACCGGCGGCCTGGGGATTTACGGCGCGACCCCACCGGCCCCCATACTCGGTGCTCGTGAACACCCGACTCGCTCTCACCGCCTGCTGCGCGGCCCTGGTCGCCGCACTGGCCGGCTGCTCGTCCGAGGCCCCGACCGGTCAGGGCAGGGTGGTGCTGGGCGGGAACGACGTCGGAGCGGTCACCGGCGTGCAGTGCGCGGTCGACGGTGCGCGCGCGACGATCACCCTGGACGGCGAGAAGAAGACGACCGTCGTGGTGGACGGAGGGGTGGTGGAGTCCGTCAACATCGGCGAGGTGGGATCGGGCGGCGCGGCACTGGCCTACCTGCAGGGCGTGGCGGCGACGCCGGCCGAGGTCACCCGCGACGAGGCCGGGTACACCGTGACGGGCACCGGCATGGGCACCGACCCGGCGAACCCGGACGTCCCGGTGGACATGCCGTTCGAGGTCGAGGCCACCTGCCCCTAGCCCGCTGCGAGGAACCTGACGATCGCCTCGGCCAGTTCCTCGCCGGCGTCCTCCTGCAGGAAGTGGCCCGCTCCGCGGATCGTGGGGTGGTCGACGCCCTGGGCGCCGCGCATCTGCTCCCGCAGGATCGGGCCCATCGCGCCGGTGATCGGGTCGCTGTCGCTGAACGCCACCAGCATCGGGGTCTCGCTGTCGCGCAGGGTGTTCCACGCCGCCCGGTTGGCTTCCGACGCGGGATCGTCGGGGGCGGTGGGCACCAGGCCCGGCATGGCACGCGGTCCCGCGCAATAGGAGTCGTCCGGGAACGGGGCGTCGTAGCCGCCGCGCACGGCGTCGTCCATCGGCCGGACGCATCCGGACTGCACGAATCGCCCGACGTCGATGGTGTCCATGCCCTGGATCGCCTCGCGGAACCGCCACCAGATGTCGGGCATCGGGACGTCGCCGGTGGGCAGCCCGCTGTTGGCGACGACGATGTGGCCGAAGCGATCCGGGTGTTCGGCGGCCAGCCGCAGGCCGATGAGCCCACCCCAGTCCTGGCCGACGAGTGTCACGCGCCGCAGGTCGAGCTCGTCGAAGGCCACCGCGCGCATCCACTCGACGTGGCGGGCGTAGCTGTGGTCCTCGATGCGGGTGGGCTTGTCGGAGCGGCCGAATCCGACCAGATCCGGGCAGATGACCCGATGCCCGGCCGCCACCAGGATCGGGATCATCCGCCGGTACAGGAAGGACCACGACGGCTCGCCGTGCAGCATCAGCACCGGATCGGCCTGTGCCGGACCGTCTTCGACCCAGGCCACCCGCAGCCGTCCGCCTTCGGTGTCGTCGACCTCGCAATACCGTGGCGGGTAGGCGAATTCCGGCAGATCGGTGAACCGCTCGTCCGGCGTGCGCAAGGCCTGCATGACGGCGAAGTTACCGGCACCCGTCCATGGCACGGCGAATTTGGAACAAACACGCACCACAGCGGTGGGGCAGGGCAATACTGCTCAGGATGGCCCGGCGTTGACGGGCCGCACAACAAAAGGAGAGCAGTGTGAATCGCGGTTTTGTGATCGCTGTGGGAGGCGCGGCGTTGGTCATCGCCGGCCTGTCGGGCTGTTCGTCGGATTCCAAGGAGAGCTCGGCGACGGAGTCGGCATCGAGCTCGTCGGGGACGGGTGAGACGAAGCTGACGGTCGACGGCCAGGAGCAGCAGCTGCAGGGCACTGTCGCCTGCACCTCGATGGGCGGCAACCTCAACATCGGCTTCGGCCAGGCCACCGGCGGCATCGGCGCGGTGATCAGCGAGGGCGACGAACCCGTCGTCCGGTCGGTCGGCCTTGGCAATGTCAACGGCGTGACGCTCGCCTACCAGGAGGGCACCGGCCAGGGCAATGCCGAGGTCGAGAAGGACGACAAGACCTACACGATCAAGGGCAACGCGACCGGCGTCGACATGGCCAACCCGATGGCGGGCCAGATCACCAAGCCGTTCGAACTGAGTGTCACCTGCCCGTAGTTCCCAGCCACAGCACGTCGGCGGCGTCCCCGATCGGGGCGCCGCCGTTTGTGTCTCCCGAGACCGGCGGAACCCGCCGAACAGCACGAGCCGAGGGCCTAGTCTGATGCGCATGAGAATTCTGGCCGCGCTGGCATTGGCCGGCGGACTGATCGCCGTGCCCGCTGCGACCGCCTACGCCGCGCCGCCGAGCACCACCTGCGACGGCGCGGACTGCGTCTCCTACGTCAACCGCGGCGTCGAACTGGGCGGCCCGTGCAACGGCGGCACCCGCTGGGTCTACGGCCTCGACGCCTCGGGCAACACGCTGAGGTGCGGCACCCCGAACACCTGGCGGGCGTCCGGACCGCTCGTCGGCATCCGTACCAACAGTTCGTCGTGCGAGGGCGAGAGCGGTGTCGCCCAGTCTCCCGACGGCCTGCCGCTGAGTTGCATCGGCGGCAGCTGGCGCCACGACTTCAACCCGTCGTTCTACTGACCTCAGGCGACCGAGTCGGAGCGCTGCAGCGCCGGGATCTCCGGCAAGGGCCGCTCGCACACCTCTCGCGCCTGCGCGTCGGTCATCCCGAACAGCCGCAGCACGTCGCGGGTGACGACGTCGGTGGCCGCAGCGTCGTCCCGCTGGGGTTGTGCCCGCAATAGATTGCCCAGCCCGAGCAGTGCCCCGCCGGCGACGGCCAGCGCCAGCTCGGGATCCTCGACTCGGAACCGGCCTGCCGCGACCCCGGCACGGATGTCGCGCAACGCCCGCGGGGCCAGGCCGCGATCCGAGCTGAGCAGCGACATCCCGTTGGCGAGCAGGACCTGGCTCTCCTGCGGCCGCGCCCGGAACAGCCGGCCCGTCAGCCGGAAACACGCTGCGAACGTCTCCGCGGGATCGTCCATCGAAGCGGTGTAGTCGTCGAGCAGGGCGCCGTGCGCGTCGAGCACCTCGGTCACGGCGGCCTCGAACAACTGCTCCTTGCTGTCGAAGTGGTTGTAGAACGAGCCCATGCCGACGTCGGCGGCCTGCGTGATCTCGAGTACCGGCGCGTTCAGCCGGCCGGCGGCGATGAACGCCTGGGCGGCCGCGACGAGTGCGGCGCGGGTGCGCTGTTTGCGGCGCTCGGAACGGCTCACCGGGGTCTCGGACCGACTCGACATGAACCTCCACCCTCCTGCGACCGCCTCACCATAGCAGCTTCAGTCAGATCTGAGGATTTCGTCAGCAACACTTGACTGAGCGTTGCGTCGCATGTGACGATTTCGTCACTAGACGAGGAGGTCGCCATGGCGCTGAAGCTCAGCCGCCCGGCTGACGTGCACAAAGAGCTGCACAGCGAGGACGGTGCACGCCGCGGCGAGCACCCCGGCCGGGCCCGCAACCCGGTCATCAAGGTGGTCGACATCGCGTGGCTCGAATTCGAGAAACCCGACCTCACCCGGGCCGAGGCGTTCGCCCGCGCATTCGGATTCCAGACGGCGCTGCGCGACCCCGACCGGTTGGAGCTCCGTGGCACCGACGCGGGCGCACCGTGCGTGCTGCTGCGCCACGGCGAGCGCACCCGGTTCGCCGGCCTGGCGCTGCGGGCCGCCGACGAGGTCGACGTGCTCCGCCTCGCCGACGCCGCCGGACGCCCGGTCCTGCCCCTCCCGGAGTCCATCGGCGGCATCGCCGTCGACCTCGTCGACCCCAGCGGCATGCCGGTCAAGGTCGTCGCAGGCATGCACGAGCTGCCCACCATGCCGCCGCAGCCGCCGCTGACCGTCAACGCGGGCCGGACCGTGCACCGGGTCAACGCGACGCAACGCCCGCCGCGGGTGCCCGCCCGGATCCAGCGACTGGGGCATGTGGTGCTGCAGTCGACCCGCTACCTGCAGACGCTGAACTGGTACCTCGACAACCTCGGGATGATCGTCAGCGACTTCCTGTACTTCCCCGGCCAGCGGGACCGCGGGCCGACGATGAGTTTCATCCGCTGCGACCGCGGCGCGACGCCCGCCGACCACCACACCCTCGCGCTGGCGCTCGGACCGTCGAACCGGTACGTGCACTCGGCGTATCAGGTCACCGACCTCGACGCGCTCGCCGCCGGCGGTGAATACCTCAGTGAGCGCGGCTATCTGCGGTCGTGGGGTATCGGCCGCCACATCCAGGGCAGCCAGCTGTTCGACTACTGGCGCGACCCCGACGGCTTTCTCGTCGAGCACTTCGCCGACGGCGACATGTTCGACGACACCCTCGAACCCGGCTGGGCGCCGTTCACCGCATCCGGGCTCTCCCAGTGGGGGCCACCGGTGACCCGCGACTTCCTCGGCACCACACCCCGGTCTGCGCGGCACGAAGCCGCGTCGATGATCACCGCCCTGCGCGACCGCAACGAGTTCGACGTCCACCGCCTGATCGGCCTACTGAAAGTTGCCAATTCATGACCACATCCGTGCTGCGCACCGCCGACGCCTGGTGGGTGAAGACCGCATCCGGCGCCGCGCGCATCGCCACCACCGCCGGGTCGACCGCCGAACTGCTGGCCGACCGGGCCGCCATCGACGCCGCGGCCGCGGGCGAATCCGTCCCGCCGGCCGACCTCGAGCTGCTCTCCCCCGTCACCGCGCCGTGCCGGGTGGTGGCGCAGATGACCAACTTCGAATCCCACGTCAAGGACTCGGGCATGGACCCGAAGACGGTGCCGCTCACCTTCTTTCGCAAGTCATCGGCGTCCATCAGCGGCCCCTTCGCCGACATCGTCAGGCCCTCGCACGTCCGGTTCCTGGACTACGAGGTGGAGATCGGCCTCGTCATCGGGCGCGACATCCCGGTCGGCACCCGGCTGTCCGAGGCCGACCTGCCCGGTGTGATCGCCGGCCTGGTGATCACCAACGACGTCTCCGCCCGCGACATCCAGCTGCCGCAGACCCAGTTCTACGAGGCCAAGTCCTACCCGACGTTCACCCCGGTCGGCCCCGAACTCGTCCTCGTCGACGCCGACGAGCTGAAGCGCTTCGGCGACCTGCGGCTGCGGCTGTCGGTCAACGGTGAGGAACGGCAGAACGCACTCGTCGAGGGCGACATGCTCTACCGCCCGCTGCAGGCCCTGCAGTCGCTGACCCGCTTCCAGAACCTGGCCGCCGGTGACCTCGTCCTGACCGGCACTCCGGCAGGCACCGCCCTGAGCGCCCCGCCGAAGCCGATCGAGATCATCGGGAGCCTGCTGCCGCCCGCGGTCAAGTGGAAGGCGTTCTTCAAGCGCCAGGCCGCCAACCCGAAATACCTGCGCGACGGCGACGTCGTCGAGGCCTCGGTCGCCACCGACGACGGCGCCGTCGACCTCTCCACGCAACGGCTGCGGGTGAGATACGCGTGACCCACGTCCCGGTCGCGGTGGTCGGCGCCGGCCCCACCGGCGTCGCCGCGGCCACCCTGCTGGCCCAGTACGGCGTCGAGGTGCTGGTGCTGGACAGGTGGACCGCGGTCTACCCGCAGCCCCGCGCCGTCCACCTCGACGACGAGGTGTGCCGGATCATCGCCCGGCTCGGTGTCGCCGACGAGTTCATGGCCCTCTCCCGCCCCGGTCTCGGATTGCGGCTCCTCGACCGCGATCTCACCGTGCTCGCCGAGTTCCGCCGCGACCCGCGCCACAGCCCGAACGGCTTCCCGCAGGCGAACATGTTCGACCAGCCCGAGCTCGAGACACTGCTGCGGGCCAACCTGGCGCGGCACCCCCGCGCGCGACTGCTCGGCGGTGTCGAGGTCGTCGAGGTCGTCGCCGGGACCGTCGGACCCGCACGCATCACCGCGGTCGACCGCACCGACGGACGCAGGCACGTGATCACCGCCGACTACGTGCTGGGCTGCGACGGCGCCAACAGCCTGGTGCGCGCGGCGATCGGCTCCGCGATGCGCGACCTGAAGTTCGAGCAGCGCTGGCTGGTGGTCGACGTCGCCACCGCCGAGGACCTGCGGCAGTGGGAGGGCGTGCACCAGGTGTGCGACCCGGACCGGGCCGCCACGTACATGCGGATCGGCGACACCCGGTACCGCTGGGAGTTCCGCCTGCGCACAGGCGAATCCGCGGCGGACTATCAGTCGCTCACCGCGCTGCGCCCGCTGATCGAGCCGTGGACCGCGGGCGTGCCCGACCACGAACTCGACGTCCTGCGCGTCACCGAGTACACGTTCCGTGCCCAGATCGCCGACCGCTGGCGCCGCGGGAATGCGTTCCTGCTCGGGGATGCCGCGCACCTGACGCCGCCGTTCGTCGGACAGGGCCTCGGCGCGGGCCTGCGCGATGCGATGAACCTGGCGTGGAAGTTGGCGGGCGTGCTGACGGACACCCTTCCGCGCGGCGTGCTCGACACCTACGAGCAGGAGCGCAAACCGCACGCCCGGCACATGATCGGCCTGGCGCTCAACGTCGGCCGCGCGATGACCGCGGGCGGCGAGCTCGGCAGTCTGGCCCGCCGTGCCGTGGTCCCCCGGCTACACCGCATCCCCGCGATCGGCGCCAAGCTGCTGGACTCGCAGACCCCGCGGCTGCACCGGTCGCCGCTCGTGCGCCGGAAGGTCCGCGGGCTCGGGGGCCGACTGTGCCCCAATCCCATTGTTTCGGACGGCCAAAGGCTCGACAGCGCGCTGGGCATTGGTTTCGCCGTCGTCTCCGCGACACCGCTGAGTGCGGCCGATGCCGCACTCGCCGAGCGGGCCGGCGCCGTCGTACACGTCGCCGAGCCGGGGGGCGAGGTCGCCGAGTGGCTGCACCGCGGCCACGCCACGGTCGCCGTCGTCCGGCCCGATCGCACCGTGATGCGTGCCGGGCGCGACACCGCAGCGCTGTTCGAATCGCTTCCCGCCCTTCGCTCGACGGCGGGGCGAACCCGATGAGCGCGACTCCCGTCTACCGGCCCGGCCTCTACACCAGGAAGGCGATCGTCAACCCGTACCCGCACTACCGGCGGATGCGCGCGCTCGGACCCGTGGTGTGGTCGGCCCGCCACCGGGTCTACGCGCTGCCGCGGTATACGGAGTGCAAGGCGACACTGCGGGACGACGCCCTGTTCGCATCGGATGGCGGTGTGGCCCTCAACCCGCTGAGCAACCGGCTGTCCAACGGAACCACGCTCGCCAGTGACGGCGAGGAGCACGCCCGGCGACGCAAGCTGGTGGCGCACCGGTTGATGCCGCGGGCGTTGCGCGACATCGGCGACGAGGTGGATCGCCGGGCCTCGACGGTGGTGGACCGCGCGGTGGCACGCGGATCCGTCGACGCCGTCGAGCTGGCGTCGACACTGCCGCTGGCCGTCGTCCCCGACCTCGTCGGCTGGCCACGCGATCAGCGTGCCCACCTCATCGACTGGGGCGGCGCGACCTTCGACATCCTCGGCCCCGTCAATTGGCAGGCGTGCAAGGCGATTCCACGAACAGTGCAGATGCTGCGGTTCGCCAGGCGGGTGGTGCGTGACCGCACCGTGCTCGACGGCAGCATGGCCGACGAACTCCTGCGCGCGGCCGACGAGGGCCTGCTGTCGCACGCCGAGTGCCCGGCGCTGCTGGTCGACTACATCGCGCCGTCGCTGGACACCACGGTCAGCGCGATCTCCAACGCGCTGTACCTGCTGGCCACCCATCCCGAGCAGTGGCGGCTGCTCAAGGAGGACCCGTCGCTCATCCCGAAGGCCGTCAACGAGGTGGTCCGCTACGAGTCGCCGCTGCGCGCGTTCGCCCGGCGGGTGCGGACCGACACCGACATTGCCGGTACCGCGATCCCGGCGGGTGCGCGGGTGCTGGTGATGTACGCGTCGGCCAACCGCGACGAGCAGGAGTGGGACGACCCGGAGACATTCGACATCCGCCGCGACGCGGGCAGGCACGTCGGCTTCGGCAACGGCGCCCACGCCTGCGCGGGCCAGGGACTGGCCCGGCTGGAGACCACCGCGATGCTGCGGGCGCTGCTCGAGCGGGTGGACCGCATCGAGGTCACCGGCGAACCGGTGTGGGCGGTGAACAACATCATCCGCCGCCACGAGCGGCTGCCGATCAGGCTGGTCCCCGCGTAGGCGCCTTGCCGGGAAGACAGGAGAACCTGTCGTCCCGTCGGGAAAGTCTGCCCTGCCGGCGATTACGCGGATGAGAAGCGAACGGGACCATCTCCTCATGACATCGTTACGCACAGGCGTGATCGCCGCACTGGTGGCCATGGCCGTCGCCGGAATCGGCTCGGCCGCAACGGCCACCGCCACACCTGCCGCCGACACCCACGAAGACGTGGCTCACAGCTCCGAGAGCCCGAGCAGCTCGAGGACCAGCGTCAGGCGCCGCGCGCTGGAATACGAGTACGAGTACGGGCTCTCCCTCAACGGCAGGTAGCCGACGTCACCGAACCAGGCGTGAAGTCGACGCCGTCCCGGCCGGGGCCTGCACGACCGCGGCGTCGGCGCCGGCCCGACGGGCGAAGAAGGTCGCGTAGAACGCGATACCGAAGACCACCAGCGCCCCGACGGTGAGTGGGCCGAACACCATCGGGTAGCGGGCCATCTCCTCGGCGAAGTACCGGCAGCACACCAACAGCACCACCAGGAACGCCGCCCCGGAAGCGACCAACTGCACCGACGACCGGCCGCGGCCCGAGACCGGTTCGCGCAGCGCCGACTCGACGGTCATGCACAGCACCGCGCCCGCGACGAGGTCGACGCCGTAGTGATAGCCGAAGCCGAGCGTCGCCGCGACGGTGCACCCCAGCCAGAATGTGCCGCCCCAGCGCAGCCACCGAGGCCCACCGCGGGAGTGGATGAAGACCGCGAGCGCCCAGGCGGTGTGCATGGACGGCATGCAGTTGCGCGGTGTCGAGCCGTCGAACGCGAAGGCCTCCGGCGTCAGGGCAGGCGGCAGCGCGTGCGGCCAGTAGTTCCCGAGCTGGAAGCCGTCACCCTCGCTGCCGAACGCAAACGCTGGACCCACGATCGGGAACAGCACGTAGATGGCCGGCCCGACCAGGCCGAGCACCAGGAATGTCCGGATCAGGAAGTGCCGCGGCCACACGCCGGTGCGGACGTTGCGCAACTGGTAGAGCGCCACGATCATCGCCGCGACGGGCAACTCGATGTACACCCAGTGCAGCACGGCGGTCAGCGGCGGGCCGCCCGCTTCGACGATCTGGCCCATCAACCACGATGGTTGCCCGAGTGCGTGATCGGCCATCAGGGCGTACTCGTCGAGCACCGCCGGCCGGAGAGTTGCGGTGATGGTCAGCCACGCGTCGCCGGCCTTCGTGGCCAGCACGAGCAGGGCGCCGCAGGCGACACCGCGCAGCGCGTTGGTGCGTTCGACGCCGCTGAACTTCAGCAACGCCACCACGGCCAACCCGGTGAGCACGATCATCGGTCCGTTGCCCACCGTGAGCACACCGCCGCGCAGCGCCCGTTCCAGAGCGAACACCACGTCGGTCGCCGCGGCCAGCGACAGCACGATGATCCGGTTGCGGTTCGACAGTCCGATGATCGCCACGCCGACGGCGACCCAGCCGACGGTGGCCGACTTCGGGGTGGCGACGTAATCGCTGATCAGGCTGTGCAGCGGACCCTGGAACCCGAGGGCTATCGCGACGACCTGCAGCCCGATCAGAAATAGGACGACCGCTGTGACGGCGATCGTCACCCAGGTGCGCGCCGACTGCACCGGCAACCGCAGTCGTCGCGCGTCGCCGAAGAACACCACATGAATGTTAGGTGGCGAACCGGCGGCAGCGTGCGCAGACCCGGAGAAAGCACCCGGACCGGATGCCTCGCCGACGGCCCCTACCCGACGGCCCCTTACCCGACGGCTAGGAAAGCCTTCCCGCCGAGGACAGAACTCTGGCTTCCGCGCGATTACCGAAGATGCGCCGCGCGAAGACCATTGACCTCAAGCCCACGCAGACGACCTGAGGAGTCCGAGATGACCACGAACCGCCGCCCGATCCTCCACTGGCTCACCGCCCGGCTCGCGTCCTACCTGGAGGTGCCGGTGACCACCATCAGCCCCATGGTTCCGCTCGCCGAGATGGGAGTCGACTCGGTGCACGCGATCAGCCTGGTCGGTGACGTCGAACTGCACTTCGACATCG
This sequence comes from Mycolicibacterium arseniciresistens, assembly GCF_030519285.1. Lineage (NCBI taxonomy): Bacteria > Bacillati > Actinomycetota > Actinomycetes > Mycobacteriales > Mycobacteriaceae > Mycobacterium > Mycolicibacterium arseniciresistens. The sequence continues at coordinate 23,048 of NZ_JAUMSQ010000031.1, read as the reverse complement.
ACGTCGACCCGACGATGATCTTCGACTACCCCACGCTGTCCCACATCGCCGATTTCATCGGCAGCGCCGTCGCCGAGCAACAGCAGCAGGTGGCCTAGAGCGCGACAGAGTCCGCGGTGCCCGTCCGGTCGTTGACAACGGCAAGAAATTTGCCGAAATTGACTCCGCCGCAAACCGAATTTCCCGCATCAGTCCAGCAATCGGGGTTGTGGAACCGTGTTTCAGCGACGATCATCGTCACTGCACTGGTTTGCTGATTCTGGCTCACCCCGCAGGAGCCGCATGAGGACGTCGCACACCACGGATCTCGTCTCGCATCTGCGGTCGCAGTTCGAGGCCCACCCCGCTGACCGCTGTTTCACCTTCCTCAACGAGTCCGGACGACATCTCGTGCCCGAGGTGACGACTTTCGCCGACCTGGACCGTGATGGGCGCGAACTCGCCGCCTGGCTGAGTTCACAACCGGAGGCCGAGCGGCCCGTACTGCTGCTGTTCGAGCCGGGCATCGATTTCTGGCGGGCGTTCCTCGGCTGCCTCTACGCGGGCGTGATCGCCATACCCACGCCGCTGCCCGTCGACCAGCGGAGCATGAAGCGGGTCGCGGGGATTCTTCGCGACGCGGACAGCGGGCTGGCCTTGACCACGGAAAAGTTGCGCGGGCTGTTCACCGCCGGGATCGACGAACTCGACCTTGCCGGCCCGCTGCGGTGCGTGGCCACCGATGACCGGCCGCTCGCCGATGCGGACTCGTGGACGATGCCGGACCTCACCGCCGACACCGTCGCGTTCCTCCAGTACACGTCCGGTTCGACCGGCGACCCGAAGGGCGTCGCCGTCACCCACGGCAACGTGGTGCACAACGAGACCGCGATGACCCAAGCCGTCCGAGCACACACGGCGTCGGTGATGGTCGGCTGGATCCCGCACTGGCACGACATGGGGCTGATGGGTCAGATGCTGGCGTTCTTCAACGGCGCGGACCTGGTGACGATGTCGCCGCTGGCGTTCCTCAAACAGCCCGTCCGGCTGCTGACGGCGATCAGCGATCACCGCGGAACGATGACCGCCGCACCGAACTTCGCCTATGACCTGATCGCGCGCCGGGTCGCACCGGATCAGCTGACCGGCCTCGACCTGTCGTGCTGGCAGGTCGCGCTCAACGGCGCCGAGCCCGTTCGCCGCCGCACGATCGAGCGGATCACCGACCTGCTCGCACCGGCCGGTTTCGCCCCGTCGTCGATGCGCCCCGCGTACGGCATGGCCGAGGTGACGTTGATGGCCACGTTCAGCAGCGACGGCCCGCGTCACCTCGATGCGGACGTCGACGCCCTCGAGCAGCACCGGTATGTGCCCGCAACGGGCCGTGCGGTCACCCTGGTGAGCTCCGGCCCGCCTGCGCCGGGCGTCGAGGTGCGGATCGTCGATCCCGAGACCTCGCATCCGCTGCCCGAGGACGCCGTCGGCGAGATATGGCTGCGCAGCCCGAGCGTCGCCAGCGGCTACCACCGCCGCCCCGTGCAGACCGCCGAGCAGTTCCGCGCCGAGACCGCCGACGGAGAGGGGCCGTACCTGCGTACCGGCGACCTCGGGCTGCTGCACGACGGCGAGCTCTTCGTCACCGGACGCCTCAAGGACCTGCTGATCGCCAACGGCCGCAATCTCTACCCGCAGGACATCGAGGAATTCGTGCAGGACGTGCACCCGGCCGTCGCCGGATCGCGGGGGTGCGCGGTGGCGGTCGACGTCGACGACGCCGAACGCCTGGTCCTGATCCAGGCGATCAAGACCGAGCTGCTGGGCGACACGAGCTGCGCCGAACTCGCCGCCGCCGTCAGAACCGCCGTGGCACGCGGCTTCGAGATCCCCGCGCCCGGCGTGGTGTTCGTCGAACGCGGCGGCATCCACCTCACCACCAGCGGGAAGGTGCAGCGCGCGTCGATGCGGGACGCCTTCCTGAAGGGTGAGCTCACCGACATCGTCTACGAGGAGCGCCCGCGATGACCGACATCGCCGTCGTCGGCCTCGACTGCCGCTTCCCCAAGGCGGCGGATCCCGGCGCGCTGTGGCGGCTGCTGCTCGACGGCGCGGACGGCATCGACGAGATCCCGCCCGGGCGGTGGGATGCCGCCGGACTGCTCGACGACGGCGTCGTCAACCACCGGGCCGGCGGCCTGATCGATGACGCCGATGCGTTCGACAACGACTTCTTCGGCATCGCGCCGCGCGAGGCGGAGGCGATGGACCCGCAGCAGCGGCTGCTGCTGCAGACGACGTGGCGCGCGCTGGAGAACGCCACCCTCGACCCTCGGGGGCAGGCCGGTTCCGACACCGGCGTGTTCGTGGGCGTGATGGCCAACGAATGGGCTCATCTGCACATGAGCGACTACCGCACCATCAGCGCGCAGGACGGCACCGGCAACGGCTACTTCATGACCGCGAACCGGCTGTCCTACCAGTTGGACCTCAAGGGCCCGAGCCTCGCTGTGGACACCGCATGTTCGTCGTCACTGGTCGCGGCGCATCTGGCCGTCCAGTCGCTGCGCGCAGGCGAGTGCGACCAGGCGATCGCCTGCGGTGTCAACCTCAGCCTCACGCCCGCCCTGAACGTCTTCTACACGAAGGCCGGCCGGGCCGCGCCCGACGGCCGCTGTAAACCGTTCAGCGGCAACGCAGACGGCATCGGCCGGGGTGAGGGCGTCGCCGTCGTCGTCCTGCGCCGGTGCTCCGATGCGCTCGCCGCCGGGCTGCCGATCTACGCCGTGATCAAGGGCAGCGCGGTGAACAGCGACGGCCGCAGCAACGGCATCACCGCGCCGAACCGCTGGGCGCAGCAGCAGGTCGCCGCGGCGGCCTACCGCGCCGCGGGGATCCGACCCGAACAGATCGACTTCATCGAAGCGCACGGCACCGGGACCCTGCTCGGCGACATGATCGAGGCGAAAGCGCTTGCACACGCGCATCGTTCACGCCGCGACACACCGTGTGCCGTCGGGTCGATCAAGGGCAACCTGGGTCACACCGAGGGCGCAGCCGGTATCGCCGGCCTGCTGAAAGTGGTTCTCAGCCTGCATCATCGAGTGGTGCCGCCGTCGCGCTTCGCGGACTCCGAGAACTCACAACTCCGGCTCGCCGACGGCGGCCTGCGGATGCTGGCCGAGCCGATGGAGCTGGCGCCGGGCACCGCGATCGCCGCGGTCTCCAGCTTCGGCATCGGCGGCACGAACTGTCACATGGTCCTCGCCGGTGCACCGCCGGCCGAACCTGCGCCGACGGCCACCGGACCCGGAGTGCTCACCCTCTCGGCGGGCTCCGCAGAAGATCTGCGCCGCAACGCATCACTGCTGGCCCGCGACATCGAGGACAGCGACGCTCCACTGGCGCAGCTGTGCTGGTCGACCAACCGCATCAAGGCCTCCGGCAGGGTACGGCTGGCGATCGTCGCCGGCGATCGCGGCGAGGCCGTCGCAGCGCTGCGCGGGGAGTACGCCACGGGCACCGCAGGCGGCATGTCGACCGGCTGGTTGTTCAGCGGCCAGGGCACCCAGTACGCCGGCATGGCGACGGCTCTCTACGAGACCAGCACGGTGTTCGGGGACGCCTTCGACGAGGTCGATGCGGCGATGACCCCGCATCTCGGGTCCTCCATCCGCGACGTCATGGACGACACTGGCGTCGATCGCACCGAGTTCGCCCAGCCCGCGATCTTCGCGCTGCAGTACGCGCAGGCCCAGGCGCTGCGCCGGCTCGGCGCCGAACCGGCCTGGCTGCTCGGGCACAGCATCGGCGAGTACACGGCGGCCGCCGTGGCCGAGGTGTTCAGCCTCGACGACGCGTGCCGCCTGATCGCCGCACGCGGCCGTCTCATGCAGCAGCTGCCGGCCGGCGGCGGCATGCTCGCCGTGCGCGCCGGCGCGGCCGTCGCATCCGACTTCCCCCTCGACCTCGCCGCGGTGAACGGCACCGGCGAGATCGTGCTGTCCGGTGCGACGGACGCGATCGACGACGCCGCGAACAGCCTGGAAGGGGCCGGGATCACCGTGCGCCGGCTCAACGTGTCGCACGCGTTCCACTCGCGCCTGATGGATCCGATGACCACCGAGTTCGCCGCCGTCGCCGCATCGTGCTCCTACGGACTGCCCGCCGTGCCGGTCTTCTCCACACTGCACGGCCGGCTGCTCGGCGATGACGAACCGATGGACGCCGCGTACTGGACCGCCCACATCCGGGCCACCGTGCGGTTCGCCGACGCGGTCGCAGAGGCGATGCAGGCCGAGCCCACGCATCTCGTCGAGTTCGGCGCCAAACGCACGCTCGCGCAGATGATCACGCGATCGCACCAGGATTCGCCACCCGCTCTGGCCGTCGGCACCGACCTCACCGGAGCCGTCGCCGCGCTCTACCGGGACGGCCTCGACCCCGAGTGGGACCTGTTGTACCCGCCGGAGGCCCGGGCCGTCCACCGGCTCAGCGGCTACTCGTTCAGCACCGCCAACCGGTTCTGGTTCACCGAACCGACTGCGGCAGCCGCCGGGCCGGCGAATGTCTCGACGAAGGATTCGACGATGGACGATCTCATCGCGCTGTTCCGCGAGCAGGCGGCCGTGCTCGCCGCCTACGGACAGGGCAAGCCACCGGGTCCCGCTCCGACCTCGGTCGCGCCGCAGGCGAATCCGACCGTCGACACGACGGCGATCGTGCGCTCCGAGATCGCGCGGGTCAGCGGATTCCCCGAGCAGGATCTCCGCAGCGCCCAGACCATCGTCGGCGACCTCGGGTTCGACTCGATCATGGTGGCCGACGTCTTCAGCGGGCTGGCACGAAAGCTCCCCGGCGTGGCCATCGACCCGGCCGGCTTCGGCCCGGCCACCACACTCGCCGACGTGATCAGCATGGCAGGCGGGCAGGAGACCCATTCGGCGACAACGGCACCCGCAGCGGCGCCGGCCGTGCGCCCGCAGTTCCGGATCGCGGAGTTCGACGAGGTGAAGGCGCTGGCCGAGCGGTTCGCATTCGGCGCGGCCATCGGCGTCGACAACCCCTACTTCAGGGTCAACGACGGCGTCACCCGTGACACCTCGATCATCGACGGCGCCGAGGTGATCAACTTCTCCAGTTACAACTACCTGGGGATGTCGGGCCACCCCGCGGTGGCCGAGGCGGTGTCGGACGCGGTGCGCCGATGGGGCAGCTCGTGCTCGGCGTCAAGACCGATCTCGGGCGAGAAGCCCGTGCACCGCGAACTGGAGCTCGCGCTGGCCGAACTGCTCGGGACCGAGGACGCGATCGCCCTCGTCAGCGGCCACGCCACCAACGTCACGGTGATCGGGCACCTACTCGGCCAGGGCGACCTGGTGATCCACGACAGCCTCGCGCACGACAGCATCATGCAGGGCTGCATCCTGTCGGGGGCCACCCGCCGCCCGTTCCCGCACAACGACCACGCCGCGCTCGACGAACTGCTCGCCGGCATCCGTCACCAGTACCGCCGGGTGCTGGTGATCATCGAGGGCGTCTACAGCCAGGACGGCGACATCCCCGACCTGCCCGCCTTCATCGCCGTCAAGCGCAAGCACCAGGCGCTGCTCATGATCGACGAGGCGCACAGCATCGGCGTGCTCGGCGAGACCGGCGGCGGCATCGGCGAACACTTCGGCGTCGACCGCACCGACGTCGAGCTGTGGTCGGGCACGATGTCGAAGTCGCTGGCCGGCTGCGGCGGCTACGTCGGCGGCAGCCGGGAGCTGATCGAGTTCCTCAAATACACGACGCCGGGCTTCGTCTACAGCGTCGGCATGCCACCGCCGACCGCGGCGGCCTCACTTGCCGCGATCCGCGCGATGCGCAGCGAACCCGAGCACCTGCGCCGGCTGCGCGAGCTGTCCGCGCTGTTCCTCACCCTCGCCCGGGAAGCCGGCCTCGACACCGGCGACAGCGCGGGCACGCCCGTCGTGCCCTGCATCGTGGGCAGCTCGGCCATCGCGCTGAAGCTGTCCAACGCGCTGCTCGGACGCGGCATCAACGCCAACCCGATCATCTATCCGGCCGTGCCGGAGGACAAAGCGCGACTGCGCTTCTTCGTCACCAGCTGCCATTCCGACGAGCAGATCCGGTACACGGTGAAAGCGCTCGCCGAGGAACTCGCGATCCTCACGGACGCCCCCTGAAGGGCTGGTGTCACGATGCGGTTGTTCTGCTTCCACCACGCCGGCGGCGCCGGGGCGATGTTCAACGGCTGGAACAAGGCGCTGGGCCCGGCGGTCGACGTCGTCGCGGTCGAGGTCCACAACCGCGAGCGATTCACCACGCTGAGCCAACTCGTCGACCACCTCGACGATCAACTCCGGCCGGCACTCGACGGCCCCCACGCGTTCTTCGGCCACAGCTTCGGCGCCCTGCTGGCCTACCGGTTGGCCTGTGTGCGCGCCGCGGCTTGCGCCCCGATGCCGCGTGCACTCGTGGTGTCCTCCTTCCCTCCCCCGCACCTCCCGGCGCCGATCCCCCACCACCTCGACGACCACCAGATGACGGCGCTGCTCTCCGACCTCGGCGGCATCCCGCCGGAGGTCGCCGAATGGCCCGCGCTGCGCGACGGCGCCGTCAAGGCGGCTCGAATCGACCTGCGGCTCTGCAGCACCGACGATGGGAGCCGACCCGTGGTGCTCACGTGTCCCATCCACGCCTTCGGCGGCAGCGACGACCCGCTGATCACGGAATCCGACCTGCACGAGTGGAGTTCGCACACGACGGGCACCTGCTCCGTGCACATGCTGCGCGGCGGCCACTTCTATCTCGATGACGGACCGCCGCTGTTCACCGCCCTGCTGCCCGTGCTGGCCAGACTCCCGGCCGTGAGCCAGACATGCTGACCCGGCTGGCCGTTCTCACGGTGCGACGGCCGAAGCTGATCCTGCTCGCCGTCCTCGCGCTGCTCGGTGTCAGCCTCGTCTTCGGCGCCACGGTGTCCCAGAAGCTCGGCGTCGGCGGGTTCGTCGACCCGGCCGCGGAGTCGTCGCAGGTCGCCGAGTATCTCGACCAGAACTTCCCCACGACACCGAATCTGGTGCTCGAAGTGGTCGCCCGTGACGGCGCCGTGGACCGTCCCGACGTCGCGGCAGCCGCCGACCGGGTGCGCCGGATCGTCGAGACCGAACCTGCGGCGAAGGTGGTCGGCTCACTGAGCCGGCCCGTCGCGATCCTGGTCCACGTCGGCGGGTCCACTGACGAGGCCACCAAGACGGCGATCCGGATCATCGACGAACTGGCCACCGACGACGCGGCGGTCGACGTGCGTGCGGGCGGCCCGCTGGGTGTGTCGGTGGAGATCGAGGACCGGGTCAGCAAGGACCTCGTGGTCAGCGAGAGCATCGCGCTGCCCGTCCTGCTCGCCGTGCTGGTGATCGTCTTCGGCGGGCTCGTCGCCGCTTTCCTCCCGCTGGCCATCGGCATCACATCGATCGTGATGACGCTGCTGGTGTTGGCGATCATGGTGGCCGTCACCGACGTGTCGGTGCACGCGCTCACCGTCGCAACGGCATTCGGGCTCGGGTTGTCCATTGACTTCGGCCTGCTGATGGTGTCGCGGTTCCGTGAGGAGCGCGCACTGGGCAGGGACCACGAGGCGGCCATCGTCGCCACGGTCACGACGGCGGGCCGGACGATCATCTTCAGCGCCGCGACCGTCACCCTGGCCATGTCGGGACTGTTGGTGTTCCCGCTCTACTTCCTGCGGTCGACCGCACTCACCGCGAGTGCGGTCGTGATCCTGTCGGCGCTCAGCGCGATCGTCGTGTTGCCCGCGCTGCTGGCCCTGCTCGGGAGGCGCATCGATTCGCTCGCGGTCATCCGGCGGAGAGTCCCGCTCTCGGCGGAGTCGGCGTTCTGGCGACGATGCGCCGAGGCGGTGACGAAAAGACCGCTGCAGTGCGCACTCCCGGTGATCGCGGTTCTGCTGGTGCTCGGCATCCCCTTCCTCGGCGTACAACTCGCGATGCCAGACGAACGAGCGCTGCCTGCCGATTCCGATGCCCGGCTGGTGGCCGAATCGCTGCAGGAGGACTTCGCCGCGGACAGCTCACAGGCGGTGACACTGCTGGCCCGCAACGATGTTCGTGCCCTCGACGGGGTGGCCGTCTCGGCGTCGGGGATGGACGACGTGGTTCGGGTGGTCGCGCCCGGCGGCACGTACGAGAGGGGCGAGCGCATCGCCGGTCCGACGCCGGGCTTCGAAAATGACGGCGCCGCATACGGACTGGTCTATCTGTCGGTCGACGCCCAGTCCGACGCGGCTCAGCAGGTCGTGCACGCGATCCGGTCGGACGCCGCCGAGCGCCAGGTACAGGTGGGCGGACCGACCGCCACGCTGATCGACACCAGCGCGGCGGTCGGGGACCGTCTTCCGACGGCGATCCTGTTGATCGCGCTGGCCACGTTCGTGCTGCTGTTCCTGTTCACCGGCAGCATCGTCGTGCCACTGAAGGCGCTCGTCCTGAACCTGCTGATGCTGAGCGCGGTGCTCGGCACGATGGCCTGGATCTTCCAGGACGGGCATCTGACCTCGCTGTTGGGGGTCACGCCGGCGCCGCTGAACCTGTCGATGGTCGTGCTGCTGTGCTGCATCGCGTTCAGCCTGTCCGTCGACTACGAGATCTTCCTGCTCAGCCGGATCAACGAGGCTCGCGACGCGGGGCTGTCGAACAACGACGCCATCGTCGTCGGCCTCTCCCGCGTGGGCCGGATCATCAGCAGCGCAGCGCTTCTGCTCACCATCACGCTGTTGTCGTTCGCCAACGGGCTGTCGTTCATGAAGATGTTCGGCATCGGCACCGCACTGGCGATCGTCATCGACGCCACCGTGATCCGCGGTGTGGTGGTGCCGGCGTTCCTGCGCGTCGCGGGCGACCTGAACTGGTGGGCGCCGGGACCGCTGAAGCGGTTGCATGCCCGCATCGGCTTCAGCGAGGCCCCGGCACCTGTGCGGGAGGAGGACACGCAGCGACTTCCACCGGTGCGCGCACCCGAGCCGGAGACGGTGCGGCTTCCGGCGCCGCCACGCGACGAGGACACCGTGCGGCTACCGCCGAAGCGCGCACCGGAACCCGACACCGTCCGGCAGCGGGCGCCGGTGATCCGGCGCGACGAGGACACCGTGCGACTCCCGCCGGCGGGTGGGCCGGAATCCGACACGGTGCGGCACAGGGCGCCGAGGGTGCCCCGGCCGCCTCGATGAGCAGGCATGAAACAGCCCCTCGCCTGAATAATCAGGTTCGGGGCTGTGGCGGTGGCGGAGGGATTTGAACCCTTTCCTCAATCCCTCGTGGCGTCGCTTTTCTTCCCTGAAATGCGGAAATAGGCCCTGGCTGATCACGTGTGATTACGGCCGATCATGGCCAACTGGGGGCAGAAAGTGGGCAGTGCTCCCGGCAGCGCATCACGTGCAGACCGCAATTCACGTGGCCGCTCCTGCGGCCGGCCACGCGTCAAGTTCACCGAGCGCGCCGAGATGGTCGCAATCGCCACCAAGCACTGACTGCGTGCGGCGCCCTCAGGAAGCGAACGCCGCGAGCAGCGCCTCGCACTGCCGGTCGAAGAACGTACGCGACACCTCGGCGGTGCGGGCCACGATGTCGAACCCGTGAAACGCGCCGGTGACGACATAGGTGGTACAGGCAACGCCGGCCTCTTCGAGACGACGGCCGTACTCGACGTCTTCGTCGTGGAGTGGGTCGAGGGTACCGACTCCGATCCAGGCCGGCGGTAGACCAGAAAGATCGTCATGGCGCGCGGGCACCGCGGCCTTTACGTCGGCGTCGCGCAAGTAGGCGGCCCATCCCAACCGGTTGGTCTTGGCATTCCACATCCGATGGTGCCGAGAGTCGATACCGGGCCGATCGCTGGAGCGGTCGTCGAGCATGGGGTACACCAGCAGCTGGAAGAGTGGCGCAAGCTCACCGCGGTCGCGTGCCCACAGTGCCAGCGCCGCGGCCAGGCCTCCGCCGGCGCTCGCCCCGCCGATCGCGATCCGCGTGGGGTCGACGCCGGGAAGCTGAGTCAACCACACCAACGCGTCGTAGCAGTCCTTCAGCGCCGCGGGATGCGGGTGTTTTGGCGCCAAGCGGTAGTCCACCGCGGCGACGGGCACTCCGAGCCGGTCGGCAAAACGTTGACACAGCCGGTCATCCTGGGCCGCCGACCCGATGACGTAACCACCACCATGAACCCACAACAGCGCACCACTCCCGTCCCCGCCATGGGAGGGACGGTGCAGCCGAATGGTCGCTCCGCTCGACAGGACCGCCGCAGCGGCATCCCGTGGAGCCAGCCGCGCCTGCAGTCGACTGAGCGGTCGAATAATCGGCAACGTGTAACGGTTGAAGGCACCCCGCGGCAGCACACGCGCACGCGCACGCAGGTCGGGGTGGAATGGTTCACTCACCGGTATCAGACCGGGAACGTGACGCCAGTGAGTTGCTCTGCAACAGCCCATAGTCGCTTGTGTACAGTCAAATCATGCGATCTCGCACTCGATTTCACCAACGTCGGGTACCCCCTGAGCTCGAACGGTCCATCCGGCCCCCAGTACTGGCCACCGCGCACCTGCGGGCCGGTCGCCGCGAGCAGCTGCGGTAACGCTCCCATCGCAGGACTCTGGCCCACCCACGGCCCGGCCCACCTCATCAACGGAGCGACCGGCTTCCACACGTGACGTATCAACTCCGAATCGGTGAACCCAGGGTGCGCGGCAACAGCGATCGTGGCCGAACCGGCGGCGGCCAGGCGTGCCTGTAGCTCATAGCAGAACATCAAGTTCGCAAGCTTCGACTGCGCGTAAGCGGCGCCACGCTTGTAGCTGCGCTCCCACTGCAGGTCGTCGAAATGAATCGCACCGCCCATCTTGTGGGCGTTACTGCTGACGACCACGACCCGCGACCCGTCGACCGACATCAGGCGGTCGAGCAGCAGCCCGGTCAACGCGAAGTGACCGAGATAGTTTGTGCCGAACTGCAACTCGAAGCCATCGACGGTGACCTCCTTGGGCGGGATCATCACGCCGGCATTGTTGACAATCAGGTCGATACGTGGACAGGCCGCCAAGAGGGTCGCCGCCGCGTCCCGGACCGACTGCAACGAGCCCAGGTCGAGAGCCGCGACCATGACCTCGGCGCCGGGCGCGGTGGTCAAAATCCGATCCCGGGCGGCAGCGCCCTTGTCGGTATTGCGCACTGCGAGCACCACTTTGGCGCCGCGCTCGGCCAAAACGCGCGCCGTGTCATAGCCCAGACCGGTGTTGGCCCCAGTGACAACGGCTACTCGACCGGTTTGGTCGGGTACGTCCGCCTCGACCCACTTCTTCTTCCTCGACATAGACATGCCCCGCTTCGTGAACGCTTGAACTTGGGTTTCTGCGCACTTCGGGCCCTCCGCTCGTATGCAGCAGTGGATCGATGCCTCTCAGCGGGTGTGGAGGGTAACTGGCAACAGGGTAGGTCCCCGCAGGGAGCTGTTGGTCGACCACGTCGTGGGTCCGTCGGCCGAGATGCGGGTGACGCGAGCGACGAGCTCGCGCAGGACAGCATGGGCTTCCATTCGCGCCAACGGGGCGCCGACGCACATGTGCGCGCCGTAGCCGAACGCGATATGCATGCGGGGGTTACGGTCCACCCGGTATATGTGCGGGTCGTCGAAAACGAGCGGATCCCTGTTCGCGGCACCGAACGACATCAGGATTCGAGAACCCGAGGGGATCGTCACATCACCGACTTCGTAGGGAGCCCGGGTGTAGCGATACAGGTTCTGGATTGGGCTGCTGTAGCGGAGTTGTTCTTCTATGGCCATGGGGATCAGGTCGGGATTGGCGCGGATCGCGTCGTATTGCTCGGGGTCCCGCGCCAGGGTGTCGATCATGCTACCGAGGAGGTTGGTGGTGGTTTCGTTTCCAGCGATCAATAGCAGGATCGCGATGTAGAAAAGCTGGTCGTCGGTCAGACTGCCGTCGTCGCTGTGCTCGAGCAGCCGGCCCAGAACCGTGGTGGATCCCTTCATCTCGCCGGCAGCAAGGTGATCGAGGAAGTATCGGCGCAGTGCCATGGCGGCGCGTAACGCGCGAGTGGTGTTGACGACACCTTTGAGGGTGGGCGAGAAGTCGATGAGGCGCACGCTTTCCTCCGACCAACGCCTGAAGTCGGCGATGTCGGTACCCGGGACGCCCAGGATGGCGGCGATCGCGCGCAGCGGCATCGGGACAGCCATCGTCTGCACCGCGTCGCCGCCAGGATCGGCGATCATGGCGTCGACGAGCTCCACAGCGAGGTCATCGACGGTGGCATTCCAACTGTCCAACGCTCGCTTGGTAAAAGCCGGCTGGACTTGCTTGCGGAGACGGCTGTGTTCAGCACCGTCGGTAACCACGACGAGATCTGCGGCCATCCGGATCCTGGTGACTCCCTGGCTACTGGTTACTCGATCGGTGTCACGCAGGGCGGCGCGCACATCGTCGAGCCGATGCAATATCCAGGTTTGCCGTCGAGGGTTGTAGTGCACCCGTCCGCCTCGATGCAGCGCCTCGTAGGCAGCAAACGGGTGCGCGGCCGTGTTGGGATCCAGCGGATCATAGGCGGTGTTGACGGCGCCGGTCCATCCACGATATCCCAGCCGGCGAATACGGATCGCTGCCGAGACGTTCAGCCGCACTGCCGACGTCAGCGGCTTGAGCATGGACGCGGCGCCTTGGGCGGGGTTGGTCGCGGTCATCTCGGGTGGCCTTTCACGAAGAGTGGCAGACGTCGGGTTGGAGGGCGAGAGGTGGGAGGGTCACGCGTCGCGCGGGTGTTGTGAAGGCTGGGAGAGTATTCGGCGAAACAATTGTCTGTGCGACTGCAATTTTTGGTACGACAGTGCCGAACCCGCGAAAGGCGCCCGCGCCGGAACTAAGGCCGCCGATGCCGATACGGGCCCTCGCGCGCAAGTCAGGGTGATAGTCGTCGGACGACATCGTGATTTCAACGCGACCTGGCCCCGCCACGTCTCAGACTGCCGGGCCACCACGGTCGTGGCGCGCCCGATCGGGGCGGGCGGAGGTTCGGCGTCATGGGTTCAGGCTGCGAGCCAGCGTCTGAGCCGTCAATATCCATCGCCGAATGTGAGAACGGGCGAGGGTGGGGCATACCCATCTGTGTCGCGTCGTGGCCTGCGGAACTCGCACTATCGTGCAAACCGGCCGCAGAAACTTCTCATCGTGATAATGCTGATTGTCGAGACATCGTCGTAAATGAGGGAGGTGCGATGGCGCGAACGGACTGGCTGGTGGGAGCCGACCGCCGCACCGAGGCGGTCGAACGCATCTATTCCGCCGCCGCGGAGCTGGTCTCCCAACAAGGATTCGAAGCGTTCACGATCGGCGCGCTGGCCGAGAAGGTGCATTGCTCGCAGGCCACCATCTATCGCAACGTCGGCGGCAAGGCGGCGATCCTGGAAGGCGTTGTGCACCAAATGTCGATGCGCATCGTTGCCCAGGTCAGAGACGCGATCGCTGACCTCGACGGCGCCGAACGCGTCGTGACGGCCATCCTCGTCGCTTTGGACCACATCCGCGCCGAGCCGCTGGGGCCGTTGATGATGGGCACGATCCGCCCAGACCACGACAGCGGATGGCTTACCGCCTCTCCGGTGGTGACAGGCCTCGCGGGACAGATGATCGGCCGCAGCGACCCGTTGGCCGCCCAGTGGCTCATCCGCGCGACGCTGGCGTTGTGGTACTGGCCGGTCAAAGACCGGGCCACCGAGCGCGAGATCGCCGCACGATTCATCGGCCCATGCTTCGACGACCGCCGCTGACCTTCCCTCGCGACGCCCGACCGCAAGGAATTCGCCTGCTGCGACCAAGTCGGTGATCGGCGAAACCCGTTTTCGCGGAGTGAGAGAAATGGCGGACAAATTCTCACTCTTCTTCGCTGGTCGGAACGGCGCCGTCCACTTCAAACGGCTGCGTGTTCCGGCAACCGGTTGTCATCTTCCTCGCGGCGCGTTGACTCCCTCGGCTCGAGAAATTCAAGCTGGGCCGGTGGTGACCACGGTGCGACAAACCGGTGAACAAGGCTCGGCCTGAACTGTGTCCGCGCATAAGTCGTCTCGCAGGTCAGCGCTGGTTTCGCCGGCGGCGGTGAAACCTCTGGCAGGGTTGATCACCACGGTGTGTCTGGCCGCGATCGTCACGCTGTGTGTGGCGATGTTCCGTGGGGACTTCATCGCCTCCGAGCCCGTCACGGTGCTGTCCTCGCGCGCAGGATTGGTGATGGATCCCGATGCCAAGGTCAAGCTGCTCGGCGTCGAGGTGGGTCGGGTCACCTCGATCGAATCGCGCCCCGACGGCCAAGCGGCGCTGCACCTGGCTATAGACCCCGGGCAGTTGAAGCTGATCCCGGAGAACGTGGTCGTCGACATCGCCTCCACGACGGTGTTCGGCGCCAAATACGTCCAGCTGGTGTTGCCGCCTGACCCGTCGACTCGTTCGCTGCGCAGCGGGCAGGTGCTAGCGGCTCAGCAAGTGACCGTCGAAATCAACACGCTGTTCGAAAAGTTGACCTTGTTGCTGTCCTCGATCGAGCCGGGCGAACTCAACGCGACCCTCGAGGCGATCTCCACGTCTCTTTCCGGGCGAGGACAGAAAATCGGTCAGGCGTTCGCCGACCTCGACGCCTTCCTGGCCCGACTGGAACCAAGCCTACCCACCCTCGAACACGACATCGCCACAGCTGCTCCCGTATTCGGCGCACTCGCCGACGCCGCCCCGGATCTACTGACCACAGTCGCCAATACCACCCGATTGAGTTCCACTCTCGTCGAGCGCCAACAGGACCTGGACGCGGTGCTGATGTCGACGATCGGATTGGCGGATGTGGGAACCGACGTGCTGGGTGCTAACCGTCAGCCGCTGACCGACGTGCTCGATCTGTTGGTGCCGACAACCGATCTGACCAGCCGCTACCACGAGGGGATCTATTGTGCGTTAGCAGGTTTCATTCCAATTACCGAAAGCCCGCCCTCCCCGGCTCCCGGTGTGGTGGCCAGCTTGGGCTTCTCGTTCGGCATGGACCGTTACCGGTATCCGTCGAACCTGCCCAAGGTCGCTGCGACCGGCGGTCCTCACTGCGGCGACATCGGCCTACCGGATATGCCATCGGGGTTCAAGCCCAAGTTCGTTTTGGCCGATATCGGTGCCGACCCTACGCAATACGGCAACGAAGGTATCGTGCTCAATTCCGACGGGCTCAAACAGCTGCTCTTCGGCCCCATTGACGGTCCACCCCGTAACACCGCCCAGATCGGGCAACCCGGATGAACCGATCCGGATGGACCATGGTCAAGGTCGGCGCGTTCGCCGTGGTGATGGTGGTGCTCACTGCCGCGCTGTTTCTCACGTTCAGCCAGTTCCGCAGCGGCTCCACCAACAGCTATTCGGCGGTGTTCACCGACGTATCGAGTTTGAAAACAGTTGACAGCGTCCGTGTTTCGGGCATCCGTATGGGCACCGTGTCGAAAATTGCGTTGCAGTCAGACAAGACCGTGGTTGTCAACTTTGACGCCGATCGTAAGGTGGTGCTGACTAGCGGCACCAAGGTGGCCGTGCGCTACCTCAACCTCGTCGGTGACCGCTACCTCGAATTGGTCGACGCTCCAGGGGCCAGCCAGCTGCTGGCTGCCGGGGCGCAGATTCCGCGCGAGCGGACCGAGCCTGCTCTGGATCTCGATGTGCTGCTGGGTGGGCTCAAGCCGGTCATCCGCGGACTGAACCCCCAAGACGTCAATGCATTGACTTCGTCGCTCATCCAGATCTTTCAGGGCCAAGGCGGCACCTTGGAGTCCATTTTGTCGAAGACCTCGTCGTTCTCCACCGCGATCGCCGATCGCCACGAAGCCGTCGAGCGGCTCATCGACAACCTCAACACCGTCGCCGCGACGCTAGCCGATGACGGTCCTCGCTTCTCGGAGAGCATCGACCGACTGCACAAGCTCGTCGAAAGTCTGTCCGCTGACCGCGATCCGATCGGTACCGCCATCGAGGCCCTCGAAACCGGTACGGCGTCGGTGGCTGATCTGCTCACCCAGGCCCGTCCTCCGCTCAAGGGCACCGTTGATGAGCTCAACCGGCTCGCGCCGCTGCTTGATGAGGACAAAGAACTCCTCGACACCGCTCTGCAGAAGGCGCCCAACAACTACCGCAAATTGGTGCGGCTGGGTGCCTACGGCAGCTTCATCAACTACTACATCTGCGCAGTCAGCTTCCGCGCCAGTGATCTTCAAGGACGCACTGTGGTGTTCCCGTGGATCAAGCAGGACACGGGAAGGTGCGCAGAACCCTGATGTTGAAATACCGGGGCACACGTCTCATCCGTGCAGGATTCATCGGCGTCACGTTGATCATCATGGTGATCGCGGTCGGGCTCAACCCCGAACGCATCATCACCTGGGCTACCAGCGTGCGCTATCAGGCGATGTTCGCACACGTCGGCGGACTGGTCATCGGCAACGACGTCAAAGTATCGGGAGTCAAGGTCGGAACGGTATCCAACGTTGTGCTGCAGGCAGGCAAAGCGATGGTGACGTTCACCGTCGACAGCACAGTTGCACTGGGATCGGCAACCACCGCCCACATCCGCACCGGCTCCCTACTGGGGCAACGCGTCCTGACACTGGAGTCCTCCGGCTCCACCACGATGCGGCCCAACGCGGTGATCCCGTTGTCACGCACCGGATCGCCGTACTCGTTGACCGACGCCGTGGGTGAGCTCACCACCAACGCCGCCGGCACCGACACCGCCGCGCTCAACCAGTCCCTGGACACCCTCAGCGCCACCCTCGACCAGATCGCACCCCAGATCGGGCCGGCTTTCGATGCGGTGTCGCGGTTGTCCCGCTCGATCAACAGCCGCGATGAGACCCTGGCCGAATTGCTGCGCCACACCAGCACCGTCACCGATGTGCTCGCCAAACGCAGCGGTCAACTCAACGCGCTGATCCTCAACGCCAACTATCTCATCGAGGTGCTCGCCGAACGCCGTCAGGCCATTGTCGACCTGCTGGCCAACACCTCCGTGGTCGCCCAACAAGTGTCCGGACTGGTCGCCGACAACGAAGAGCAGCTGGCACCCACCCTGGAAAAGCTCAACTCAGTGACGGCCATGCTGGAAGAGAACCGCGACAACATCGCCAAAGCACTACCCGGACTGGCGAAATACCAAGTGACGCAGGGAGAGACGGTCGCCAACGGATACTACTACAACGCCTACATCCCCAACCTGGCGCTACCGGAAGTCCTGCAGCCCTTCCTCGACTACGCGTTCGGTTTCCGCCGCGGCACCAACAACGGCCAACCCCCCGACAACGCCGGACCACGCGCTGAAATCCCGTTCCCCTATAACGGGATTCCCCAGCCCGGAGATCTGCCGCCACGATGACCAGACGCCGACTTGTCACCATCGCAGCCCTCACGCTGGCGGTCGCTCTCGCCGGCGGGGTCACGCTGTTGGTTCGCCAAACGTTCCTGGGGCCCACCACCATCACCGCGTACTTCACCAAGGCCATCGCGATCTATCCCGGTGACACCGTCCAGATCGCCGGGGTAACAGTCGGGCGTATCGACGCGATCGACTCCGAAGGCACCCGCGCCAGGATGACGCTGAAGCTGGACCGGGGCGTTCCTGTGCCCGCCGATGCCAAGGCGGTCATCGTGTCACAGAACCTGGTCGCGGCCCGCTACGTCGAACTGACCCCGGCCTACGAGCCCGGCGATGGTCCGCTCATGGCTGATGGCGCCCAGATCCCGCTGCAACGCACCGCCGTACCCGTGGAGTGGGATCAAGTCAAAGACCAATTGATGCGACTGGCCACCGACCTCGGACCCCGCGCTGATGCGCCGCCGTCCATTTCGCGGTTCATCGACAGTGCCGCGGCCGCACTGGACGGTAACGGCGGCAGGCTGCGCGACGTCATCGCCCAGCTCTCCGGTGTGGCGCGGGTACTGGCCGACGGTAGCGGCGACATCGTCGACATCATCACCAATCTGCAGACCTTCGTCACCGCACTGCGCGACAGCAACACCCAAATCGTGCAATTCCAGGACCGATTCGCCACCTTGACCAGTGTGCTCGACGAGAGCCGCTCCGATCTCGACGCCGCGGTGACCCACCTGTCCTCGGCGATCACCGATGTGCAGAGGTTCATCGCCGGGAGCCGCAACCAGACCTCCGAACAAATCCAACGCCTCGCGAACGTCACCCAGAACCTTGTCGATCACCGCACCGATCTGGAGAACGTACTGCACATCGCCCCCAACGCGGTCGCCAACGCCTACAACATCTGGAACCCCGACTCCGGAGATGTCAACGGCTCCTTCGTACTGACCAATTTCTCCAACCCCGTCCAGTTCATCTGCGGGGCCATCGGTGCCGTGGAGAACATCACCGCCCCCGAGACCGCCAAGCTATGCGCCCAATACCTCGGGCCCGGCCTGGACCTGCTCAACTTCAACGGGCTGCCATTCCCGATCAACCCGTTCCTGGCTCCCGCCTACAGCCGCGACAACATCATTTACACCGATCCCAAACTCGCCCCGGGCGGATCAGGACCCGCCCCCACCGCACCTAGGCAGCCACCCGCACTGTCGGCCTACCCCGCACCGGCGGCGCCGCCGCTGCCAAGCTTGCTGTTGCCCAGCACACCACCCGAGCCCGCGCAGGGCGCCACGCCGCCGCTGCTTCCCGCAGAAATCCCCTCACCGCAAACTCCGGCGGCCGTCCCCGAGCCACACTCATGACCCTCATCCGCAGTTCACGTCGCCTCCTGTGCCTTTTCGCGGCCATTACGCTCGCCGCCTCCGGCTGTGCCTTCCAGGGAGTCAATTCCCTGCCGCTGCCCGGCGCCGTCGGCCGCGGTCATGACGCCGCCGTCTTTCACATTCAGATCAAGAATGTGGGAACCCTCGAACCCAACGCTCCCGTGCTCATCGCCGATGTCATCGTCGGCAGCATCGCATCGATGACAGTTGATAACTGGCACGCCAACGTCGACGTCTCACTGCAACCCGACGTCATCGTCCCCGCCAACGCCGTCGCCACGGTGGGTCAAACCAGCCTTCTCGGCTCGATGCACCTCGCACTGGACCCCCCCGCCGGCCAAACACCCACCGGACGGCTCGCGCCTGGTTCCACGCTCGGACTCAACCGCGCGTCGACCTACCCTTCGACCGAACAAACCCTTTCTACGCTGTCAGTGCTGATCAACTCCGGCGGTGTCGGCCAGATCGGCGACATCATCAGTAATACCAATGCCATCCTGCAGGGCCGCGAGGAGCAGATCCGTGGCGCGCTGACCCGACTCGACACCTTCATCGGCGCCATGGACAGTCAGCGCGACAACCTCGCCGCCACCATCGACAACCTCGACCGCCTCGCCGGCATCCTGGCCGGACAAACCAACACCCTCACCGACGCGTTGCGCGACATCCCACCCGCACTCGAGGTGCTCGACCGCGAACGGCCCAAACTGACCGAGGCGCTGACCAAACTCGGCAAGTTCAGCGACATCACCACCCGGTTGATCAACGACAGCCAAGCCGACCTCTTGGCGAATCTGCGCAATCTGCAACCCACCCTCAAGGCGCTCGCCGACGTCGGCCCCAAGCTCGACGCCGCGCTCGCCCTGGCACCGACATTCCCCTTCCCCCAGAACGTGATCGACCGAGGAGTGCGTGGCGACTACCTGAACCTCTACGCCGTTGTCGATCTGACCTACCCGAGGCTGAAGCGCACCATCTTCCGCGGCACCCGGTTCGAAGATATCGACGCCGACTTGATTCCGGCTCCCGGTGACCCGTACTACCTTCAATACACCTACGACCCGCTCAACGCCCCCCTGACCAAGACCGTGCCGACGGCGCCGCCAGGCACACCGGCCCCCGCCGGACCTCCGTCGGCCGGCTCGCCGACGGCGCCAGAGACCGGGCCGCCCTCGCTGCCGGCCGAAGCGCCGACGCCGCCGCTACCGACTGGGGGCGGGAACTGATGCTTCCGCGCTTCGTCCGCATCCAGCTCGTGATCTTCACCATCGCCTCTGTCGTCGGCGTCTCGGTGATGCTGGTCAACTATCTGCAACTGCCGACCATGCTGGGCATCGGCCGGATGAGCGTCACCGTCGAACTGCCCAACAGCGGCGGACTGTACCGCTTCGCCAACGTCACCTACCGCGGGGTGCAAGTCGGCAAGGTCAGCGCCGTCCTCCTTGATCCCGGACCCCCCACCCACACCAAAGCCCAACTGACGCTGAACAGCTCGGTCAAGATCCCCGCCGCCCTCACCGCCGAAGTGCACAGCATCTCCGCGATCGGAGAACAATACGTCGACCTGGTACCCCACACCGACGCGCCGCCCTACCTTCGCGAAGGCTCGGTCGTCGCCATGACCGACACCACTGTGCCCCAACAAGTCGGGCCCCTGCTCGACCAAACCAGCGCCCTACTCAGCAGCATCCCGAAAGAAAAACTCGAAGCCCTCCTCGACGAGACATTCACCGGCCTCAACGGCGCCGGTTTCGACCTCGGTTCACTGGCCGACTCGACATCGCGACTGACGGGCGACCTCAACACAGTCGCCGATCGCACCCAGGCGCTCATCGATGACAGCGCTCCGCTGCTGGACGCACAGGACGCCAGCTCCGACGCACTGCGCACCTGGAGCCGCAGCCTGGCCGGCGTCACCACTCAGTTGGTCGACAACGACCCGCACATTCGCGCCCTGCTCAGCCAGGGACCGGCGGCCGCCGACGAAATCTCAGCACTGCTGAGCCAGATCAAACCCACCCTGCCAGTCCTGCTGGCCAACCTCACCACCATCGGGCAGATCGCGGTCACCTACAACCCCTCTCTGGAGCAGGTCCTGGTGCTGCTACCGCCGTTTGTGTCCACTGTCCAAGCCGCGATGCCCCGCAACAACGCCACCGGAATACCCACCGGCGGTGAATTCGCGATCACCGCAGGCGACCCCAATCCGTGCACCGTCGGCTTCCTGCCGCCCTCTCAATGGCGCTCCCCGGCCGACCTCAGCGACATCGACACCCCCGACGGGCTGTACTGCAAGCTGCCCCAGGACTCCCCGACCACGGTTCGCGGCGCCCGCAACTACCCGTGCATCGCCCACCCCGGCAAACGCGCGCCGACCGTGCAGCTGTGCAACGACCCCAACGGCTTCCAACCACTGTCCGCGCGCCCCCACATCCTAGGTCCCTACCCGTTCGACCCCAACCTCATCGCCCAGGGCATACCGCCCGACTCACGAGTCTCCCGAGACGACAACATTTTCGGCCCCACCACCGGCACGCCGCCGCCACCAGGAGGCGTTCCCGCCGACACTCCGGCGGGAGTTCCGCCGCCGCCGCAGCTGCCGCCGCCCCCTGAGGTAGCACCGGGCACAGCCCCCACGGTCGCGCCCAGCGCCTACCAACCAGGGCAACAACCACCCGGTTTCGCTGTTGCGCAGTACAACCCGCGCACAGGCAACTATCTGGGCGCTGACGGCGCTTTGTACACCCAAGCCGATCTCGGTGGCACACCAACCCCATCAACGTGGACCGATCTGCTGCCGCATTGACTCGCGCCGAGCGGCCACAGCCCACTCCCTCACATCCAGGAACCGCCATGAAGACAGCCATCACGACGTGCGTCGTGGCCGCCGCCACCTTCGTTGCCATCAGCTCGCCGGCGACCGCCGATACCTCGGAACTGGAAGGGGCCCTCAACGGCACATTCCGCGCTCAGTCCAACGGCGACTGGGCAAAGGGCAACGAAATGTACTACGCCCAAGAAACAGTGACAGCGACCTGGATCATCACCAGCACCTGCACCAACCCGACCGATTGCACCGGACAGGTCAGCAGCGATCAAGGCTGGAGCGCAGTGATATACAAGACGTCGGGTCTGTGGAACATCAGGCACACCGTGCCGCGGTGGCTACCCTGCCCCGACGGAACGGCCGCCGATGGGCTACAGCACTACCGCTTCTACCCTGTCTCTGGCGAAACCGGACAGGTCGACAACAGTCAATACGACCTCTTCGCCGGCCTCGACGAAACCACCGGCCCCAGCGGCGCGTGCGGAATCAACAGACCCGTGCTGATTTCCTTACCGTTCAAGCTGACCCGGATCAGCTGACTGATCATGCATCCCCCGCAGACTTCGACGTCTACGGGTCCGCTACGTCGTGATCGACTGAACCACTGTTCTAGCGAACTGAAGTGGTCAATACGCTCCTGGCGTTCGTCCTCGCGTTCTCCGACGCCGGTTGCGAAGAGGCGACCCTCCCGAAGCTTGTCGAGCACATAACGCCCATCCAGATCAACGACTCCCAGCAGCTCTTCGACTCGGACATCGTCAATCGGCTGAGGGCCAGAGGCGCGAACGGGTTTGTCTGCGACCGAGGTCGCGGTCTCTCCGCTGGCGTCAATGTGTTGGCGCTTCAGCGGATGCTCGGACACAAGAGCGCCAAGGTGACCCTGGATACCTACGCGAACCTCTACGACGACGATGTGGATGCTGTCGGAGCTGCTTTTCACGCCCGGTAGTCACCGGAAGATGTGAGCAAGCTGTGGGCAAGCAGCGATGCACACCATCGACCCGACAGGGGCATAGCCGCTCCACCTGCATGATCAGGAGGAGGGCTTGTGGCGGTGGCGGAGGGATTTGAACCCTCGGACGGGGGTTACCCGTCACACGCTTTCGAGGCGTGCTCCTTAGGCCGCTCGGACACGCCACCGTGTGGCAGCTTACCGAAGCTCGTCGGACGGCCCTAATCGCGCTACCGCTGTTTCGCGAAGAACGCCTCCAGCGGCGCCGCGCACTCGCCGGCCAGCACGCCGCCGCGCACCTGCGGCCGGTGGTTGAGCCTGCGGTCGCGCACCACGTCCCACAGCGAACCGACCGCACCGGTCTTGGGCTCCCACGCCCCGAACACCAGCCGCCCCACCCGCGCCAGCACCAGCGCGCCCGCGCACATCGTGCACGGCTC
>NZ_JAUMSQ010000309.1:0-10018 GCF_030519285.1 Mycolicibacterium arseniciresistens | reverse complement strand
GTCGGCGCCGGGCAGTGAGTGCTCCTCCAGCAGCACCGGCGCCGTGGTGAGCCGGGCCGCCAGCAGCCGCTCGTCGGTGGTGTGGTGCAGGTACTCGCGGCGTGCGAAGAACGCCTCGACCTCGGGGCCGGTGAGAGCCTCGTCGGCGCCGGTGATCTCCTCGAGCACGTGGTCGGGCGGGCGGCGCTCACCGGCCCGCGGCGCCCGCAGCGTGATCATGCCCATGCCGATCCCGGCGATGCCCTGGTCGCCGAACCAGTCCAGCCACTGACCGCCGCGGCGCGCCGCGTCCTCGGGCAACTCCCCCGCATCCGAGGTCCACAGCGAGACGTAACTGACCGGGTCGGCGAATTCCCGCTGCACCACCCAGGCGTGCAGGCCGGTGCCGGCCAGCCACCCGCGCACCCGGTCGCGCCACGCCCCGTCCCCGCCGCCGTCACGCACGATCCAGTTGGCCATGATCTGCGCGGTGCCGCCCGGCTCGAGATGGTCACCGGCCTGTTCGACGAGCGTGCGGCACAACGCGTCGCCGGCCATCCCGGAGTCGCGGTACTGGTAGTCCAGCGCCCCGGCGCCCACCACGAACGGCGGATTCGACACGATCAGGTCGAAGCGCTCACCGGCCACCGGTTCGAACATGCTGCCCTGCCGCAGATCCCACGACATGCCGTTGAGGCGCGCGGTCGCCGCGGCCAGCGCGAGCGCCCGCGCGTTCGTGTCGGTGGCGACGACGGCGTCACAGTGCGCGTCGAGGTGCAGTGCCTGGATGCCGCAGCCGGTGCCGAGATCGAGAGCCCGCCCGACGGGTGTGCGGATCACCGCGTGGGCCAGCGAGACCGACGCGCCGCCGATGCCGAGGACGTGATCGCGGCGCACCGGTCCCGGGCGTACCGCCGCATCCAGATCCGAGACCACCAGGAAGTCGCGGGCGCCGTCACCGTGCGGCCGGATGTCCAGTGCGGCGCGCAGGGCTCCGTGCGGCGTGGACTCGAGCACGCCGGCGGCGACCATCCCATCGACGCCGGCGGTGGGCAGCGCGAGCGCGACGCGGTCGGGGGGTTCGTCGGCGCCGAGCAGGAACAGCCGCACCAGCACGGCGAGTGGTTGCCGGTCCGGCGCGGCCCGGTCGGTGGCGCGCAGCGCCGACCACCACAGTCCCCTGCTGAACGCGGCGCCCGCATCGGCGCCGAGCAGGTCGGTCACCCCGTCGGTGGTGTACTCCGCCGCCCGCATGTCGGCCGCGAGGGCGTCGACGACAGCGGTGTCGCGCAGCGGGGCGGAGGGCCCCGTCAAAGCAGCGTCGCCTGCTCGGGTTCGGGCTTGGCGGGTTCGATCAGCTCCGGGCCGTTGTTTCGGACGCTGTTCACCAGCCGGGACACCTCCCGGATCTCGATGCGGTCGAGGTCGCCGTGGCCGCGCAGCAGCCCCTCGTCGACCGGGGCGTCGGGGTCGAGCCAGCGGTCCCAGTCGGCGCGGCTGATCGTCAGCGGCATCCGGTCGTGGATCTCGGCCAGCGGGCCCGCCGCGTCGGTGGTGATGATCGTGCAGCTGAGAAGGGGCGGTGCGTCCTTGGGCGCCTCCTTCGGCCGCCAGGTGGACCACAGTCCCGCCATGTACAGCAGCTCCCCGTCGCCGCCGTACATGTAGAACGGCGTCTTCGCGCCCTTCTCGCCCCGCCACTCGTACCAGCCGTCCATCGGCACCAGGCAACGCTTGTTCTTCGCCGAGTTGCGGAACGCCGGCGAACTGGTCACCTTCTCCGACCGCGCGTTGATCAGCAGCGGGCCCTTGTTGTCGGGGGCGCCGTCCTCGGTGGTCTTCACCCATGGCGGGATCAGGCCCCACCGCATCAGGCGCACGCGCCGTGTCGACTCGTCCTCGGGTTCGGTGTGCCGCTTGACGACGGTGCTGATGGTGGTGGTCGGCGCGACGTTGAAGTTCGGGCCACCCGTGTCCTTGGCCGCCGACGTGGCCTCGTCGATCGCCTCGATCTTCTGGGCCAGCAGCGCGGGATCGGTGGTCACGGCGAATCGTCCACACATGCCTTCGATACTGGCAGAAGACGCCGACAGCAGGGCCGGCAGAACGGGATCCGCGCCGCGATGGTCCGGGTGAGCCTTTGGCCGCCGGTCACCGACAGGGCAGGATGGTGAGTCGTGAGCAACTGGCCGGCACCGTCGACGCCCAGCCCGGTCCATGCGACGGTCACCGTTCCGGGCTCGAAGTCCCTGACCAACCGCGCACTGCTGCTGGCCGCGCTGGCCACCCCGCA
This sequence comes from Mycolicibacterium arseniciresistens, assembly GCF_030519285.1. Classification (NCBI taxonomy): domain Bacteria; kingdom Bacillati; phylum Actinomycetota; class Actinomycetes; order Mycobacteriales; family Mycobacteriaceae; genus Mycobacterium; species Mycolicibacterium arseniciresistens. The sequence goes on along the minus strand of NZ_JAUMSQ010000309.1, from coordinate 7,746 downwards.
GGGTTCGTCGACGATCAGCGGCGCGCTGCGCAGCCGCGACACCGACCTGATGATCGGCGCGCTGCAGACCCTCGGCGTCACGGTGGAGCCGGTCGGCGGTGACCTCACCGAGCTGGTCGTCGGCGGGGCGATCGCGCCCGCCGCCGGAGCGCGGGTGGACTGCGGCCTGGCCGGCACCGTGCTGCGTTTCGTGCCTCCACTCGCGGCGCTGGGCACGCAGACGGTCACGTTCGACGGCGACGAACAGGCTCGCGCCCGGCCGATCGCCCCGCTGCTCGACGGGCTGCGCGCCCTCGGTGTCGGGGTCGACGGCGACGGCCTGCCGTTCCAGGTGTCGGGCGGTGGTTCGGTGGCCGGCGGCACGGTGGAGATCGACGCGTCGGCGTCGTCGCAGTTCGTCTCGGGGCTGCTGCTGTCGGGCGCGGCGTTCACCGACGGCCTGACCGTCGTGCACACCGGTGAGTCGGTGCCGTCGGCGCCGCACATCGGGATGACGGTGGCGATGCTGCGTGACGCCGGGGTGGAGGTCGACGACACCCAGCGGTTGCGCTGGCAGGTGCGGCCGGGCCCGGTCGCCGCACGGCGGTGGGTCATCGAGCCGGACCTGTCGAACGCGGTGCCGTTCCTGTCGGCCGCGGTGGTCAGCGGCGGCGCCGTGCGCGTGACGGGGTGGCCGCAGTTCAGCATCCAGCCGGCAGGCGTCATCCTGGCGATCCTGCAGAAGCTCGGGGCGACGGTCCGCCACGGCGATGCCTATCTGGAGGTGCAGGGCGGCAGCCAGTTCGGCGGGTTCGAGGTGGACCTGCACGAGGTCGGCGAACTGACCCCCACGATGGCCGCGCTGGCGGCGCTGGCCACGCCCGGCTCGGAGTCGCGTCTTCGCGGCGTCGCCCACCTGCGCGGCCACGAGACCGACCGGTTGGCGGCGTTGTCGAACGAGATCAACGGCCTCGGCGGGCGGTGCGAGGAGACCGATGACGGCCTGGTGATCACGGCCGTGCCGCTGCACGGCGGCACCTGGCACTCCTATGCCGACCACCGGATGGCGATGGCGGGCGCCATCGTCGGCCTGCGCACACCGGGCGTGGAGGTGGAGGACATCGCCACCACCGCCAAGACGCTGCCGGAGTTCCCGCAGCTGTGGGCGGACATGCTGGCCGGCCAGACCATCGGGCCCGAGGCAGGTAGTTGAGCCCTCGCGAGTACGACGAGTCCGACGTCCGGATCAGACCGGGTCGGGGCTCGCGACCGCGGACGAAGACCCGCCCGGACCACGCCGATGCGCGCAACGCGATGGTGGTGACCGTCGACCGCGGCCGTTGGGGCTGCGCGCTCGACGGCGATCCGGACCGCACCGTGACCGCGATGCGGGCACGCGAACTGGGCCGGACCCCGATCGTCGTCGGCGACGACGTGGACGTGGTGGGCGACCTCAGCGGGCGGCCCGACAGCCTGGCCCGCATCGTCCGCCGCAGCGAACGCCGAACGGTGTTGCGGCGCACCGCCGATGACACCGACCCGACCGAGCGGGTGGTGGTCGCCAACGCCGACCAGCTGCTCGTGGTGGTGGCGCTGGCCGATCCGCCGCCGCGCACCGGCTTCGTCGAGCGGTCACTGATCGCCGCGTACGCAGGCGGCCTGCGCCCGATCCTCTGCCTGACCAAGTCCGACCTCGCCCCGCCGGAGCCGTTCGCCGCCCAGTTCGCCGGGCTGGACCTGACCGTCGTGACCGCCGGTCGTGACGATCCGCTCGACGTCGTCGCCCCCCTGCTGACCGGCGCGGTCACCGTGCTGCTCGGCCACTCCGGGGTCGGCAAGTCGACGCTGGTGAATCGACTGGTGCCGGACGCGCACCGGGCGATCGGCGTGGTGTCCGGCGTCGGGAAGGGCAGACACACCTCGACCCAGTCGATCGCGTTGCCGCTGGCCGAATCCGGCTGGGTGGTCGACACCCCCGGGGTGCGCTCGTTCGGCCTGGCGCACATTGCGCCCGAAGACGTGCTGCTGGCGTTCGCCGACTTGGCCGAGGCCATCGCCGACTGCCCCCGTGGGTGCCGCCACATGGGGCCGCCCGCCGACCCCGGGTGCGCACTGGACGCCCTGACCGGCCCGGCCGCCGACCGGGTGAGCGCGGCGCGCCGTCTGCTCGCCGCCCTCAAGGACGCCTGACCCAGTTCGAAACCGGGGGATTCACAGCGTGCTGACAGCCCGGTGACGGATGCCCGGCGGTGTGTGCGCGGTTGCCTCAGTGGGCACCCCGTCAGCAGACCTTGACCCGATCCTGAGGAGATCCTCCTGTGAGCACTGTTCCCACCATCTCGCTGAACAACGGCACGCACATCCCGCAGCTGGGCTTCGGGGTGTACCAGATCGAACCGGACGAGACCGCGGGCGCGGTCCGCACCGCGCTGGAGATCGGCTACCGGCACATCGACACCGCGGAGATGTACCAGAACGAGCGGGGCGTCGGGCAGGGCGTCCGCGATTCCGGCATCGACCGCAGCGAGGTGTACATCACCAGCAAGCTGAACAACGGCTTCCACCGGCCCGACGATGCGCGCCGCGCCTTCGACGGCACGCTGGAGGCGCTGGGCTTCGACTACGTCGACCTGTTCCTCATCCACTGGCCGTTGCCGACCCTCTACGACGGTGACTACGTGTCGACCTGGCAGACGCTCGAGGAGTTCAAGAAGGACGGCCGCGCGCGCAGCATCGGGGTGTCGAACTTCCAGATCGACCATCTCGAACGGCTCGCGCGCGAGACCGACACGACTCCGGTCGTCAACCAGATCGAGGTGCATCCGTACTTCACCAACGACGCGGTGCGGGCGTACGGCAAGGAGCACCACATCGCGACCGAGGCATGGTCACCGATCGCGCAGGGCAAGGTGCTCGACGACCCGGTGGTCACACGGATCGCCGAGGCGACGGGCAGGACGCCGGCCCAGGTGGTGCTGCGCTGGCACATCCAGCGCGGCGACATCGTGTTCCCGAAATCGGTGACGCCCGAACGCATCGAGCAGAACTTCGCGCTGTTCGACTTCGAACTGGGCGACGCCGACGTCGATGCGCTCAGCGCGCTCGACAACGGCGAGGACGGGCGGCTGGGCCCGAACCCGAGCGAATTCGACTACGTGCCGGACTGACCGGTCACAGATCGCCGACCACGCCGGCGAACCGCAGCAGGTCGACGATGCCGAACTCGCCGGCCGGCGGCAGCGTCGGTGTCCACTCCGGGTCCTGCCGCAGATAGGACAGTGGATCACCCTGGAGCAGGCCGAGGAACACTTCGGCCACGATCCGGCCGCCGACCGGTCCGAGCCGTTTGCCGTCCTCACGGACGTCGGCCTCGCGCAGCACGTAGAACCACAGCGGGGTCCGCTCGTGCAGGTTGAAGTCGGTGAGGTCTTTGAGGTCGGCGGGCGGGAGCGGGTCGATCTGCATGGCCCGTGCCACCCGTTGGCCCGACGGCACACCGAAGGTCAGGTGCCGCAACAGGTTCCGCTGTGCCAGTGACTGCGGCTCGGCGCTGGGGATGCCGGGCAGGTCGAACAGCACCGACGACAGCGTGGTGTCGATGCGCTTGTTCCCCCGGACGCGCCCGTCACCGAAGTCGAAGAACGTCTGCCAGTCGATGAAGCGGCGTGCCGCCCGCTTGCCGCCGCGCAGGTCGGCGGGGTCGCCGGACTCGGCCTGGGTGTCGTCGAAGATGAGCGCGAAGAACTCCTGTCCGTCCGCGGGTCCGAAGTTGGCGCGGTAGCTCGGGCGCACCTGTGAGTGCCCGAACCGGTATGCGGCAACTGAGAATTCGACCGGGATGTACGGTGCGTTGCGCCATTGGTAGAACCTGCGGCCGTTCGTCAACACGTCCTCGACCACGGCGGCTCCCACGGTCTTGGGCAGGAACTCGTGAACGATGATCCACTGGTAATGCCACCGCACCAGGCGCTGCGCCTCGGCAAAGATCTCATGCGGGCTGGTGAGCCCCAGTTCGGCCTTGACCCACTCGACGACGGCGTTGTGGAACTTCAGCATCGCGACGTGCAGCTGCGAGACGATCAGGTTCTCGTCGTTGCGAGGGTCGCCGATCAGCGCGGTGTTCTGACTGTTCCGCGGCAGGTCGTACCGCGGGCTTCCGTCCCGCGTCTGATTCTCCGACCCGGGGATCTGCTCGACGAGGAACGTCGTCAGGCCACCGTCGACCGTGCGGTCGTACAGGTGCGGTGCGGCGCCCGGGCCCGGGCCGTAGAGGTTGTCGAGTTCGAGGACGGGCGTGCGGAAGTTCGCGATGGCCTCCGGATCCTGCTGCCGCTCGAGGCTCGACGTGGTGTCGAACGTCATGTCGTGGTCCAGGAACTGCCCGAGGAACGTCATCCCGGCAGTCAGGTCCGGGTTGTCCCGGTTGTGCACGCTCAGTTGCGGATCGGTGATCAGCGCGACCGGATCGGCGAGCTGGTCCTTGGCGTCCATCAGCTCTCCGACCCTGCCGATGTCCCGTAGCGCCTCACGCACTGACGGGTTGTCGGCGGAGAACGGCGGCAGTGCGGGGAAGAGCCGGCCGAACTTGCCGTGGTCGTAATGCGTCGAATGCGGTGGGTTCTCCCCCTGGTTGAACGTCCGCCCATGCATCATCGCTCGTGGTGAATGCGTGCAGCCCGACATCGTCGTCCCCTGTCCCCCGTCGGCGATCCGCCCGATCTGCGAATACAGGAGCGGCCGCCGCCCTGCCGCGATGATGACACGCGAAGGACATCGCCCAGAAGGGCTGCGGGGACACGAGATCGACTGAGGTAGTCGGCTACTCAGCCACACCACCCACGACGAAACTGCGGGGAGGTCGACGATTCACTCGGAATCGCGATCTCCCCGCAGTCTCGTTGACGTGAGGTAGGTCAGGCGGCCTGTCGGGCCTCGGCCTCGACGGCCTTCGCCGCGCGCCTGTCGCGCCGCCACGACCGCACGGTCGCGATGGCGGTCTTCAGCCCGCGACGACGCCCGGTCTCGGGATCCGTTCCGGCGAAACCGGATTCGAGCTCGGTGAACATCCGCTCGCTGCGGGTCTCTGGAGCGTTGTCGGCGGTGTCGCGCAGGTACTTGTCCGGCAGCGACAGCTTGGCGATGGTGCGCCACGTCTTGCCGTACTGCACCAGGAACGAGCCCGTGGTGTAGGGCAGGTCGTACTTGTCGCAGATCTCCTTCACGCGGATCGAGATCTCGTGCAACCGGTTGCTCGGCAGGTCCGGGTACAGGTGGTGCTCGATCTGGTGGCAGAGGTTGCCGCTCATGAAACGCAGCACCGGGCCGTTCTCGAAGTTGGCACTGCCCAGCATCTGGCGCAGGTACCACTGACCCTTGCTCTCGCCGACCATGTCGGTCTTGGTGAACTTCTCTGCGCCGTCGGGGAAGTGGCCGCAGAAGATCACGGCATTCGACCAGACGTTGCGGATCACGTTCGCCACCGCGTTCGCCGTCAGCGTCGACCGGTAGGTCGCGCCGGGCGACAGCGAGGTCAGCGCCGGGTAGGCGACGTAGTCCTTGGCCAGCTGGGCGCCCGCCTTGACGGCGAACTCCCGCGCCCGGATCTTGCTCTCGTCCCGGTCGTCGCGGCCCTTGTAGATCTTGCCGAGCTCGACGTGCTGCAGACCGACGCCCCACTCGAAACCGAGCGCGAGGATGGTGTTGTACAGCAGGTTGCCGAGGTTGAACGGCTTCCACTTCGCATCCCGGGTGACGCGCAGCAGGCCGTAGCCCACGTCGTCGTCCATGCCGAGGATGTTGGTGTACTTGTGATGCATGAAGTTGTGGGTGAACCGCCAGTGCTTGGAGGCCCCGCCCATGTCCCACTCCCACGTCGACGAGTGGATCTCCGGATCGTTCATCCAGTCCCACTGGCCGTGCATGACGTTGTGGCCGATCTCCATGTTCTCGATGATCTTGGCCACGCCCAGGGCGGCGGTGCCGGCCCACCAGGCGGAACGCTTCGAACTCGCGGCCAGCGTCAGGCGGGCGGCCACTTCGAGGGCGCGCTGCGCGGCGATGGTGCGCCGGATGTAGCGCGAGTCGCGCTCACCCCGGGAGTCTTCGATGTCCTGTCGGATCGTGTCGAGCTCGAGAGCCAGATTGTCTATGTCGGCTTCGGTCAGGTGCGCGAATGCCGGTACGTCCGTGATTGCCATCGTGTGCCTCCTTTCGTGGTACCTACGCTAGCGTAACCTACGACCCCGTAGGTTACCAGCCAGTAACGACTAAACGTCCAGTGTGCAGTCGCCGGATGCCGCGGAGATGCAGGTCTGCACCCGGGTACCCGGCTCGTGCTCGACGCCGGTGCGCAGGTCGCGGACATATCCGTCGACCAGGCCGACGACGCAGGACTGACAGATGCCCATCCGGCAGCCGAACGGCATCTGGATCCCGGCCTTCTCCCCCGCGTCCATCAGTGACGTCGCGGCGTCCACCCGGACGGTCTTCCCGCTGCGGGCGAAGGCCACCGAGCCGCCGTCACCGTGCACCGCGGTGCGCACCGCCGCGAACCGCTCCAGGTGCAGCCGGTCGTCGACGCCCGCGGCCGACCACATCTTCTCGGCGTCGCTGAGCATGCCCTCCGGTCCGCAGGCCCATGTCTGGCGGTCACGCCAGTCGGGCACCTCGTCGGACAGCCGGCCCAGGTCCAGCCGGCCCTGCGTGCGGGTGGCGCGCAACGTCAGCCGGTACCCCGGATGGGTGCGCTGCAGCTCGGCCAGTTCCGCGCCGAACAACACGTCGGCCTCGGTGGGTGCGGAGTGCAGGTGGACGACGTCGGTGATCTGATCGCGGCGGGCCAGCGTCCGCAGCATCGACATCACCGGGGTGACGCCGGAGCCGCCGGTGATGAACAACACCGACGCCGGCGCCGGGTCGGGCATCACGAAGTTGCCCTGCGGCGCGGCCAGTCGCACGATCGTGCCCGGCGCGACCCCGCCGACGAGGTGTGTCGACAGGAACCCCTCGGGCATCGCCTTGACGGTGATGGTGATGATCTTCCCGGAGCGGCCCGCGATCGCCGGCTTGCCGGCCCCGGTGACCGGGCTCGACGTCAGCGAGTACGAGCGCCACCGCCAGCGACCGTCGACGAGCAGCCCGATGCCGATGTACTGCCCGGGCTGGTAGTCGAAGGAGAAGCCCCAACCGGGCTTGATGACCAGGGTGGCGGAGTCCTCGGTCTCCCGGCGGACCTCGAGCACCCGGCCGCGCAGCTCGCGGGCCGACCACAGCGGATTCGCCAATTGCAGATAATCGTCCGGCAGCAGCGGCGTGGTGATGCGTCCGACGAGCTTGCGCAACGCGTGGAGTCCGGGGTGCCGTTCGGCGCCGACGACCTCGGGGCGCACCGTGTCGGCGCCTTTGGCCGCGACCTTGATCGTGTTCTTGGCCATGAAACCTACGGTACCGTAACTTACGCTTCCGTATCCAGTGTGATCTTCAGCTCTGGACCACCTCAGAGCAGCTCGAGGAGGAACGGCAACTCCTGCGGCGCGTACCACGCGAGATCGTGATCCTGGGCGTCGCCGACCGTCAGTTCGGCGTCCTCGTCACCCAGGTCGGCCGCGTCCACCACGCCGACCGCCTGCCGCACCGCCGCCTCGGCGTCCGGGTTGTCGATGTAGGCGGCGATCACGTCGCTCAGCGCCACCGGGCCGGCGAGCCGCACCACCGCGTCGTCGAGGTCGGGGCGGGCGGTGGCGTCCTGGACGTCGGCGACCAGCACCG
>NZ_JAUMSQ010000308.1:0-10034 GCF_030519285.1 Mycolicibacterium arseniciresistens | reverse complement strand
CGGCCCGCGCGACGGCCGCCTCGCCGAACCGGTCCACCAGCCGGTCGCCGAACAGCCGGCCGACGAACATGCACGCCACCAGCGCGATGTAGCCGAACGGGGCGACCGCCGCCGCCGCGTCCAGGCTGTCGCGCAGATAGAGCGTCGCCCATGTGCTTCCCGCGTCCTCGACCGCGGCGCCGGCGATGGCGATCGTCGCGAGTGCGCCGATCACGGCGTAGACACGCAGTCCTGCTCGCTGCCCGCCGGTCCGCGCCGCGGCGGGGTGGTCGTCGTGGTCGGAGCCGGTCAGCATGAAGCGGTAGGCGATCAGCACGGTCGCGCTGAACACCACGGCGGAGCAGCTCAGTTGAACGGCGCGAGGCACAGCCAGGGCGATCGCCGCAGCGCCGAGGAGTCCGCCGGTGATGGCGCCGGACGCCCACACCGCGTGAAACGAGTTGATGATCGAACGGCCGTAGTTGCGCTGCACCCGCAGCGCGTGTGCGTTCTGGGCCACGTCGGTCACCGCGTCGGAGGCGCCTGCGACGAACAGCGCAGCGGCGAACAGCGCGCCCGACGGCGCGAGACCGGCGAGGAGCACGAACACGGCGATGCCCAGGGTTCCTGCCACGCCGACGCGGGCCGAGGTGAACCGCCGGATCAGTGCGCCTGCCGCGATTCCGGCGACGAACGCGCCGCCGGAGAACGCCGCCACCGCCAGCCCGAACACGGTGTTGGACAGCGCGAGATCCGCCTTGATCTCCGGGAAGCGCGGCAACAGCGAGGCGAACAGCGCCCCGTTGGTGAAGAACAGGGCCGCCGTCGCGACCCGGGCCCGCCGGTCGCGCACCGCAGCCGCGCCGAGCTCTGCGGACACCATGGCCGCCAACCCTACCGGGCGTTAAATGGCAAGGGTGAGAAGGCGTTCGCTGGTCTCCCAGAGATCGCGGGCCCGGTCGGTGTCGTAGCTGTCGGCCGAGGAGCGGATCGGCCGCCGCCCGGAGAAGTACCGCCCGGTGACGTCGTCGAAGCGCGGGTCGGCGGCCAGCGCCGCCAGGTGACGGCCGGAGGCTCGGGTGCTGCGCACCCCCGGGAGCACGCGCAGGGCGGGAAACAGGTGGCGCCACAGGAATCGTTGTGCCGTCGAGTAGTCGCGCGCCAGACCGGAGCCGGGCATCAGGCCGGGGTCGAAGGCGTTCACCGTGACGCCGCGGCGTCCCCGGTCCAGGCGCCGGTCGAGTTCGTAGGCGTACAGCACGTTGCACAGCTTCGACGTGGTGTAGCGACGCCGACCGTCCGCGGCGCTCGACGCCCCGTCGGCGGGGTGGGCGAGTTCCTCGGCCGAGTTGTACTGCGGTTTCGGCATGCCGGAGAACTTGGCCGGATCGTGGGTTCCGCTGCTGACGATCACGACGCGGGCCGGCGGCGCGAGCTGGTCGAGCAGCCCGTCGACCAACGCGAAATGGCCCAGGTGGTTGACGCCGAACGTCAGTTCCACCCCGGCGGGGGTCCGTTCCAGACCCGAGACCACCTGCAGCCCCGCGTTGCACACCAGCGCCCGCAACGGCGGCAGCTCCCGCTCCGCGAGACGCGTCGGGAAGTCCCGCACCGAGGTCAGCGACGCGAGGTCGAGGGGCAGCACCGTGCACCGCGCAGCGCTGCCGAGCCGGCCCACCGCCTCGGCTCCGCGGTGTGCGTCGCGCACCGCCAGCACGATGTGCCACGAGGGGTTGGTGTCGAGCAGCGCCCGCACGCACTCGAAACCGAGCCCGCTGTTGGCGCCGGTGATGACGGCGGTCCGGTCGACGGTCACTGTTCCTCCAGGAGTACGGGGATGAGCGCGGTGATGGCCTGAAAGAGGCGGCGGTACATGCGTTCGACGTCGGTGTGGCCGGGTTCGAGGTGGTCGGCGAGGAACACGCCGTCGGATTGGGCGACCGCGAACGTGGTCAGCTCGTCGGCGACCCGCGCGGCCACCTGAGGCGTGGTGTCCGGCGGCAACATCGCACCGATGGCCGACCGGAAACCCGCGATCGCGGTGTCGCGCACCCGGCGCACCACCGTGGCCACCGCCGTGTCGTCGTGGCGTTCGAGCGACAGCAGGTAGAACAGCCGCAGGAAGTCCGGGTGCTGGGCGAGCAGCCGCGCGGTGGCCTCCAGCTGTTCGGGCGGGGTGGCCGCGCCTGCGTCGGGGATCGCGGCGAAGAAGCGCTCGGCGCCGCGTTCCATGACGGCGGCCAGCACCCCTTCCTTGGACCCGAAGTGCCAGTAGATGGAACTCGGCGGCAGTCCGCAGGCCCGCTGGATGTCGCTGATCGACGTCGCGGCGTAGCCGCGGGTGGCCATCAGGCGCTCGGTGACATCGAGGATGTGCGCCCGCGAGGTCTGTCCCTGCTGTTGCTTCTTCGTCAGCGTCACCGGGCACCTCCTCTGTAGGGATCGCTACAGTCACAACATAGCAGAAGCCGCACCCCGTCGTCCGGGACGGCGGATTAGGTTCGTGCAGAACGGGAATGCCCGGCCCGACAGATTCAGCAGGTCCCGAGAGGAGTCTTCGATCCGCGATGCCGACCGACTACGGGCAAGATTGGCTGCCATGACCGAACTGCCCGCGTCGCTCGTCGAACTCGCCGGGCGCTACGGCGTCGCCACCCGATTCGAGGACTGGACCGGTCGACAGGTGACGGTCGCGGAATCCACCCTGACCGCCGTGCTCGCCGCGCTCGGCGTGGCCGCGGACACCGAGGACGACCGCGCCGCCGCCCTGGCCGGCCACGAGCGCGAGTACTGGCAGCGTCCGCTGCCGCCGATCGTGCTCGCCCGCTCCGGCGCTGTCTCGTCGTTCTGGGTGCACGTCACCCACGGCGAGCCCGTCGAGGTGTCGCTGCGGCTGGAGGACGGCACCGAGCGCACCGGTCTGCGGCAGCTGGAGAACAACCGCGACCCCTATGAGGTCGACGGCCGCCGGATCGGTGAGGCCAGCTTCGAGGTGCCCGACGACCTGCCGCTCGGCTATCACCGCGTGCTGATGCACTCGGGCGCCACGCACGCCGACACACCGCTGGTGGTCTCCCCCTCGACGCTGGCACTGCCCGCCCGGCTCGGCGCCCGGCGCAGCTGGGGGCTGGCCACCCAGCTCTACAGCGTCCGGTCGCGGAACTCCTGGGGCATCGGCGACCTCACCGACCTGACCGACCTCGCCGTCTGGTCGGCGGCCCGGCACCAGGCCGGCTTCATCCTGGTCAATCCCCTGCACGCGGCGGCACCCGCACCTCCGATGGAACCGTCGCCGTACCTGCCGACGTCGCGCCGCTACGTCAATCCGGTGTACCTGCGGGTGGAGGCCATCCCCGAGTTCGCCTACGTCCGCGGCCGCAACCGGATCCGCAAGGCCCGCGCCGGCGTGCAGGACAAGGCCGACCGAGCCGACCTGATAGACCGGGACACGGTGTGGCGGGCCAAGCGCGCCGCACTCGCGAAGGTCTACGAGGTGCCGTGGTCGGCCGGCCGCCAGCTGGCCTACGAGGCCTACTGCACCCGCGAAGGCGCCAGCCTTGACGCGTTCGCCACCTGGTGTGCCCTGGCCGAGCGGCACGGCAACGACTGGCATCGATGGCCCGAGGAGTTCCGGCGCCCCGACAGCGCCGCGGTCGCGCAGTTCGCCCGCGACCACGCCGCCACCGTCGACTTCCACCGCTGGCTGCAGTTCGCGCTCGACGAGCAGCTCACGGTCGCCCAGGCGACTGCCCTGCAGGCCGGCATGGACCTCGGCATCATGACCGACCTCGCCGTCGGGGTCGACCCGAACGGCGCCGACGCCTGGGCGCTGCAGGACGTCCTCGCACTGGGGGTGACCGCGGGAGCGCCGCCGGATGAGTTCAACCAGCTCGGCCAGGACTGGTCGCAGCCGCCATGGCGGCCCGACGAACTGGTCGCGCAGGCCTACGAGCCGTTCCGGGCGCTGGTCAGCGCGGTGCTGCGGCATGCCGGCGGGGTCCGCATCGACCACATCATTGGCCTGTTCCGGCTGTGGTGGATCCCCCGCGGCGCGCCCCCGACCGAGGGCACCTATGTCCGGTATGACCACGAGGCGATGATCGGCATCGTCGCGCTCGAGGCGCACCGCGCCGGCGCCGTCGTGGTCGGTGAGGATCTCGGCACCGTCGAGCCGTGGGTCCGCGACTACCTGGGCGAACGGGGCGTGTTCGGCACGTCGATCCTGTGGTTCGAGCTGGACCGCGACGGCAACGGCGGGCAGGAGCGCAGCGACTCGGGGAATGACAACGGCCAAAGCCCGCCGGGACCGCTGCCGGCCGAACGGTGGCGGGAGTGCTGCCTGTCCTCGGTCACCACCCACGACCTGCCCCCGACCGCCGGCTATCTGGCCGGCGAACACGTTCGGCTGCGCGAGGAGCTCGGGTTGCTGACCCGTCCCGCCGCGGAGGAACTCGCCGACGACCGCGCCCAGCAGGCGGCGTGGCGGGCCGAACTGCGCCGCGTCGGGCTCCTCGACGAGGACGCCGGTGTCGAGGAGACGGTGCTCGCACTGCACCGCTATCTCGGGCGCACCCCGTCGAAGCTGCTGGCGCTGTCACTGGTCGACGCCGTCGGCGACGTCCGCACCCAGAATCAGCCCGGGACGTCGGACGAGTATCCGAACTGGCAGATCCCGCTGAGCGGCCCGGACGGTCGCCCGGTGCTGCTCGAAGACGTGTTCACCGACTCGCGGGCCGCCCGGCTGGCCGAGGCGATGGCTCAGCAGGTCAACCCGCCGCTGTAACGCCGAAGGACTCTTCTCCGGTTTCACAATCGTCACAGCTGCGATATGTTCGCACCGCACTCGATCCGACGGAGGCCACGTGAACAAGCTCGTCCTGCTCGGCGCCGGAGTCGTCGCCACCGGCGCGGCCGCCCTGATCACCGCGGGAGCGGCCGGGTCCCAGCCCGCCGACGCCAGCTCGATCAACGTGGTCGGCGAGCCCTACCTCAAGGCGCAGCAGATTCTGAAGAGCCAGGGCATCACGGCCACCTTCAGCGGTTCGGTCGGCAGCGCCCTGCCGCAGTCGCAGTGCCTCGTGGGCTCCCAGAAGATCAACTCCGTGGGCAAGATGCTGCTCACGCTGGACTGCTCGGCCGCGGCTGAAGAGCAGCTCAAGGCGATGGGCCCCGCGGGCGGACCGAGGGTCGGCAAGAACGGCGTCACCACCGTGACCCCGACCCCGATGGTGCCGATCGCGGGCGCACCCGGCGCCGGTGCCGGACCCATCCCGGCGCGCTGAGCCCGTCTCAGATCGCTACCTACGTCTCTGACATCGTCCTCAGGTTGTCGAGCGTCTGATTCATGGTTCGGCCGACCTGCCGCGCGGCGACCCGGTCGGCGATCAGTCCGAGCAGGCCGCCGGGCGCCTCGTAGGCCAGCCGGAAATTCACCTTCGTCTTGCCGTCGCCGCAGTCCCGCAGCCGGAACCGGCCACGCATCGTGATCCCGGTGATGCCGATCCAGGCCAGATCCCGCCGGTCGTCGAACTCGACCACCTCGATCACCCCACCGACCGGCACCGAGCCGATCTTCCAGTGCGCGGTGTAGCGGGCTCCGATGCCGGCGTCGCCGTCGGTCACGGTCTCCCACCGCTCCAGGTTGGCCATGAATTCCGGGTAGCAGTCCGGATCGCTCACGTGCTTCCACACCGCGTCGCGATCGGCGTCGACGATGATGCTCCGTTGCAACCTCATGACTGTTTCCTTTTCGCGCAAGCGCTCATCAGCCGAGCACCGGGAACCGTCGCCGCGCCGCCAGTCGGTCCACGCCGGCCTGCAGGCTGCTCAGCACCTTGTCGTTGATGACGTCGTCGTCGCTGGCCGCGATGTCGTCGGCGCCGATCGGGTCCTGCACCTCGATGGCGATCTTCGTCGGCAGCGGGAGCCGCGGCACCATGTCGGTGACCACCAGTCCCCACGGCGGGGCGAGGGCGATCGGCACGCTCTTGAGCCGCAGCGTCTTGTCGACCCGCAACAGCCGGGCCAGCCACTGACCGCGATCGAGGAACAGTGCGGCCTCCTGTCCGCCGACGCTGGCCACGGGAACGATCGGCACCCCGGCCTCGCGGGCGAGCTTCACGTACCCCTTGCGGCCACCGAAATCGACATCGTGGCGTTTCCAGGACGGCCGGAACACCTCGTAGTCGCCGCCCGGGTACACCAGTAGGGCGGCACCGGATTCGAGCGCCATCACCGCGTTGTCGTGGTTGGCCGCGACGGTGCCGAATTTGCGCAGCGATCCCAGGCCGGGCATCGACACCACCAGGTTGTGTGCGAGCTGGTAGAACGGCCGCTCGACCCCGAAGTACGAGCAGAACGCCAGCGTGAACACGAAGGTGTCGGGCGGCAGGTTTCCGCCACTGTGATTGCCGACCAGCAGCACGGGGCCGTCGGCGGGAATGCGGTCCAGACCCTTGACGTCGGCGCGGAAGTACAGCGAGGCCAGCAGCCACAGCCCCGGCAATTGCTCCCGGATGTAGTCCGCATCGCGCTGATCGAGGTCGGCGGTGGGCACCCGCGCCGACACCTGTTTCTTTGCCCACTCGAGCGCGTCGCCGATACCTGCCATGCCCCCTGTTATTGACATCACACAACTAGCCGAAACCTGCGTTCCCACGTACCGGTCGTAGACTGCGGGTGATCGGCACCGCGCCCCGGGAGGTCAGCCATGTTGCGTCCGCGCCGCTTCGAACGGGAGATCGACCCGGGCCCGGTTCAGATCCAGGCCCGCAAAGTGTACTTCGACGTCACCGGTGTCCCCCTGCACTGGATCCCTGACCACCCCGTCGCGTCCCACATGGTCAGCCTGCTCAACATCGTGCTGCCCGCGGCCGAGCGGTGGTTCGTCGCCACCTACAACGAGGCGTTGCCGCTGGTGACCGACGCGAGACTGGCCGAGGACATGCGCGGCTTCATCGGTCAGGAGGCCACCCACGCCGACACCCACGACCGCGTGCTGCACGAATTCCTGATCGATCACGGTGTCGACCCTGCGCCGATCCTCGACCAGATCGAGTACGTCTTCGGAAAGGTGTTGACGCCCAGGGAGTTCAGCGGTCCCGATGCGGAGCGGCGACGGCTCAACCACCTGTGCGACCGGCTGTGGCTGATCGCGGCCATCGAGCACTACACGGCGGTGCTCGGCGACTTCTCACTGAACTGCACGTGGGACGACCACGATGCCGACCCCACCATGGTGGACCTCTTCCGCTGGCACGGCAGCGAGGAGGTCGAGCACCGTAGCGTCGCCCACGACGTCGCCGTGCACTTCCACGACAGCTACCCCGACCGGATCCGCGCGATGATGATCGCCGTCCCGATGATGTTGGCGTTCTTCCAGCGCGGCGTGCGACACCTGACGCATACCGATCCCCGGACCGAGCTCGGCTGGTGGCGGCTGCAGCGGCTGCGGATGCGCGACTCCAAGGCCGGTCTGCTGCCGAAGTACCGCACTCTCTTCGGCTCCAACACCCTGATGTACTTCCGGCCGGGTTTCACCCCCGAGTCCATGGGATCGACCGCGCAGGCCGTGGCCTACCTGGCCAGTTCGCCCGCTGCGCGCAGCGCCCATCCGTGATGGCGGTGTTCACCAGGTTCCGCGCCGCTCCGCCGAGCGCTTCCGACCCCCAGCGCCCCGACCTGCTGATCGGTCTCGCCGACGCGGCGATCACCGGGCTGTTCGGGTTGTCCGGCGCCATCCGCAGGATCTCGACCCCCGCCGCGCGCGACCGCAGCATCGAGCTGACCGTCGCGGCCCGCGACGTGGTCGCCCGCGACCAGGACGTGCTCGCGGTGACGTTGACCGCCGCGGACGGCGGCGTCTTGCCGCGCTGGTTCCCCGGCGCGCATCTGGACTTGCACCTGCCCAGCGGCCGGGTCCGGCAGTACTCGCTGTGCGGCGACCCCGGGGCATCCGACCGCTACCGGATCGCCGTGCGGCGGATCCCCGGCCGTGGCGGCGGCTCCATCGAGGTGCACGAGGCGCTGCGGATCGGCGCGACCGTCCGCACGCTGGGCCCGCGCAACGCCTTCCCGCTCACCGTGCCGGGTTACGGGTCACCGGCGCACCGGTTCCGCTTCGTCGCAGGCGGCATCGGGATCACCCCGATCCTGCCGATGCTCGAGCAGGCACATCGCCTCGGTGTCGACTGGTCGATGCTCTACACCGGCCGCAGCCACGACAGCCTGCCGTTCCTCGACGAGCTGGTCAGGTTCGGCGACCGCATCACCGTGCGCACCGACGACATCGACGGACTGCCGACAGCGCGCGACCTGCTCGGTGACGATCCTGCCGGGGCATCGGTCTATGCCTGCGGTCCCGCCCCCATGCTCGACGTGATCCGCACCGCGCTGGCAGGCCGCGGCGACGTCGAGCTGCACTACGAGCGGTTCGCCGCGGCACCGGTGGTCGACGGCGCCGAGTTCGTCGCCGCCGCGGCCGCCTCCGGCGTGACCGTCCGGGTGGGCGCCGACGAGAGCCTGCTCGCCGCGTTGACGCGGGCCGGCGTGCAGGCGCCGTATTCCTGCCGCCAGGGTTTCTGCGGCACCTGCCGCACGCGTGTGCTCGACGGCGAGGTCGACCATCGCGACACGCTGCTCACCGGCCCGGAGCGCGCCGCAGGCATGATGCTGACCTGCGTGTCACGGGCGCCCGAGGGTCACGTGCTCACCGTCGACCTGTAGCAGCCTCAGACGTGCTCGGCGAACGGCCACCACACGCCGTCGCTGCCGCGCACCCCGTTCGGCTGGTCCATCGCCGCGGTGAGCGCGTCGATCTCCTTGTGGTCCAACGCCACCGGCGCCACCTTGGCGCCGTCCTCGCCGGAGACGTCGTAGCTGAAGGCCAGCGGGATGCCCGGGTGCAGCCAGTGACTGGTGGTGACCTCCGCGCCGCCCTCACCCTGGCCCGTCATGGTCAGGAAGAAACCCTTGCCGGTGGCGAACCGGGCAGCCACCGCGGCCTGCAGATGGGCCACGAAGTGGTTGGTGAACGTGCCGGGTATCGGCTGCCCGCCAGAATGAACCGTTGCCACAGAGGTCGTCCCTTCGGTCGTCGACGCTGAACTGTCACCGTCTACCTTCTCTGACTCGGGACGTCGCTGCCGTACTATTCGCCCATGCCGTTGGCCGATGGGGCGACGTTCGCGGGTTACACCATCGTCCGCTTGCTCGGTTGGGGCGGCATGGGTGAGGTGTATCTGGCCCAGCACCCACGACTCCCGCGCCAGGACGCGCTCAAGGTGTTGCCCGCGACGGTGTCCGCCGACGAGGAGTACCGGCAGCGATTCCACCGCGAGGCCGACATCGCGGCCACCCTTTGGCACCCCCACATCGTGGGCGTGCACGACCGCGGCGAATACGACGGCCAGATCTGGATCTCGATGGATTACGTCGAGGGCACCGATGCCGGCCGGTTGATGCGCGACCGCCATCCCGACGGCCTGCCCCAGCGCGAGGTGCTCGCCATCGTCTCCGCCATGGCCGACGCCCTCGACTACGCCCACGCGCGCAACCTGCTGCACCGCGACGTCAAACCGGCCAACATCCTGCTCGGGCATCCGGAGTCCGGCGAGCAACGGATCCTGCTCGCGGACTTCGGCATCGCCAGGTGGACCGACGACATCAGCGGGCTGACGGCCACGAACATGACCGTCGGCACCGTGTCCTACGCCGCGCCCGAGCAGCTGATGGGCGAGCGGCTCGACGGTCGCGCCGACCAGTATGCGTTGGCCGCCACCGCTTTTCATCTGCTGACCGGCACACCGCCGTTCCAGCACAGCAATCCGGCGGTGGTGATCAGCCAGCACCTCACCTCGACACCGCCGGCCCTGGCCACCCAGCGTCCCGAGCTCGCGGCACTGGATCCGGTGCTGGCGAAGGCACTGGCCAAGAAACCGGCCGACCGCTACGAGCGGTGCGCCGACTTCGCCCGTGCCCTCGCCCACCAGTTGGGTGTCGGCGCCGCGGGCGACACCCGGCTCGCGACGGCGACCACGCCCGCCCCGGCCCGCAGG
>NZ_JAUMSQ010000307.1:0-10102 GCF_030519285.1 Mycolicibacterium arseniciresistens | reverse complement strand
CGGCAGCCGCCGAGGTTGTCGACGCCGACGCCGAACACCGTGCCGCAGAGCAGGCCGCGGCCAGCGCCCACGCCGAGGCCGAGCGGATCCGCCGGCAGGCGCCGCCCGCCGACCAGTCCTGACAGAACACCTAGGAGACACTCGTGAAGATCACCGAATTACCCGTGGCCGTGCTGCGGTTCCAGTACCAGCTCGCCCGTTTCCCGCTTCAGCTGATCGAACAGCGGGTGGTGTCCCGGTTCCCCGAGGAGACGCCGGCCCGGCTGTTCTACGAGCGCTCGCTCGGGATCCTCGACGCCACCGTCGGCGGCGCCCTCAACGACCAGGAACTGGTCCAGCGCGGAGCGGCGTCCGTCGAGCGCAGCGACACCCTGAGCCGGGCCGCCCGCCTCGACGCGGCGGCGGAGGCGAAGAAGGTGAAGGCCGACGCCGAGTTCGAGGCCAAGCGGGACCAGGCCGTACAGGAGCGCAAGGCCGCGCAGGAGACCAAGCAGGAAGAGGTCCGCGAGGCCCGCGAGACCGCCCAGGAGCGGACCCGCAACGCCGCCGAGACCGCGCGCAAGCGCACCGCCGCGGTGAAGGACCGGGCCGACGACGTCGCCGAGAAGCGGGTGAAGTCCGCCGAGGCCGCCAAGCGTCAGCAGAAGGACGAGATCACGGCGGCCGAGCGGAAGGCCACCGAGCAGGCGGCAGCCAAGCGCGAGGACGCGCAGGACAAGCGGGCCGCCGCGGCGCAGCAGAAGGCGCAGGCCGACCGCATCGAGGAACTCGCCGAGGTCGAGAAGGACAACCGCAAGGCCGACTAACGCAGCGCAGGCGCGGGCGGCCGACGCGATGGCCTGCCGGCTGGGCGAGCTCGGTCAGGTGCCGCAGAACGTCCGGTAGCTGCCGAAGTCGCCGGGCGCGGGTTCGGCGTAGCGGTCGAGGCCGGGCCGCTCGTCGTAGGGCCGGGCCAGCACCTCGAGCAGCTGCTGCACCGGGGTGAGGTCGCCTGCCGTCGCCGCCACCAGCGCCTCCTCGACCAGGTGGTTGCGCGGGATGTAGACGGGGTTGGCGTGGTCCATCACCGCCGGGTCGGGACCCGCTGCCCGCCACGCCGCCGCCCACGCGTCGAAGCCGGCCAGGTCGGCGAACAGCGCCCGCGCCGGTTCGGCGTCGCCACGCGCCGCTGCGCCGAGGTGGCGGAAGAAGGACGTGAAGTCGACCTGGCTGGCGTGCAGCAGGGCCAGCAGGTCGGTCGCCAGCGACGCCGGCGTGTCGGCGGGCAGGCCGAGCTTGGCCGCCATGCCCGCCGACCAGGCCGCCTGATACCGCTGGGTGAACCCGCCGAGCGCCTCCGTCGCGATCGCGACGGCGCGTTCCTGGTCGTCGGCGAACAGCGGGAGCAGCGCCTCGGCGAAGCGGGCCAGGTTCCACTGCGCGACAGCCGGCTGGTTGCCGTAGGCGTAGCGGCCCCAGCTGTCGATCGAGCTGAACACCGTCTCCGGGTCGTAGGCCTCCATGAACGCGCACGGGCCGTAGTCGATGGTCTCGCCCGAGATCGTCATGTTGTCGGTGTTCATCACGCCGTGCACGAAGCCCACGAGCATCCACTGCGCGATCAGCCGGGCCTGCACGTCGACCACCGACTCGAACAGCGCGAGGTAGGGGTGTTCGGCCCCGGCCGCCGCGGGGTGGTGGCGGGCGATGGCGTGGTCGGCGAGGCGGCGCAGCACCTCGCTGTCGCCCGACGCGGTCGCGTACTGGAAGCTGCCCACCCGCAGGTGGCTGCTCGCCACCCGGGTGAGCACGGCGCCGGGCAGCAGCGTCTCGCGCTGCACCTGCCTGCCGGTGGCCACGACCGCCAGCGACCGGGTGCTCGGTATCCCCATGGCATGCATGGCCTCGCTGATCACGTATTCGCGCAGCATCGGGCCGACTGCGGCCAGCCCGTCGCCGCCGCGGGCGAACGGCGTGCGGCCCGACCCCTTCAGCGCCAGGTCGCGCACCCGCCCGCCGGCGTCCTCCCGCTCACCGAGCAGCAGGGCCCGGCCGTCGCCCAGTCGCGGCACATACCCGCCGAACTGGTGCCCGGCGTAGCCCTGGGCCACCGGCACCGCCTCGTCGGGCACCCGGTTGCCGGTCAGCAGGCCGACGCCGTCGACGCTGCGCAGCCACGCGGGGTCGAGTCCGAGGTCGGCGGCCAGCGCCTCGTTCAGCAGCAGCAGCCGCGGCTCCGGCGCCGGCTCGGCACGCCAGCGGACGGCCAGTTCGGGGAGTTCGTCGGCGAACCGGTGCTGCAGTTCGATGGTGGTGGCGGGTTCAACACTCACCCTCTCCAGGGTACGGAGCGCAGCGGTCTGTGATAGTTCAGCGATGCCCCATCTGCGCTTCTACGCGGTGGACGACGACCACCGGGCCGTCCTGGACGCGGTGTTCGGGCAGGGCGACTTCGCGGTGTACGACATGCACGCCGAACCCGGCAGGCCGATCGGCCGCTACCGGGCGGTCGACGAGGTGCCGATGGCGCAGCACGGGACGCACCTGATGCTGCACGTCGTGAGCGCCGGCGGCGAACCGATCCTCGGCGGGAAGGTGATCGGCGGCTGGGGACTGGTGCAGCTGAGCTTCGGCGCCTTCTTCCGGCAGCGCGAGCTGCGCTGGAGCTTCACCAACCACAACACCCTCAAGACGGCGATGAAGTGGGTGGCGACCTACCCGGACTCGGGGAGTCCGCACGACTGGGACTTCGACGAGGTCAACCGCGCCTCCGCCCGCCTGAACCGGAAGATCCGCACGCTCGGGGTGGACGCGATCGGCCCGCACCCGGTGCTGCCCGCGGCGGCGGCGCTGATCGACCGACACGGCCTGACGCACGTGTACGGCACCGGCGTGCACGCCCGCCCCGTCGGGCAGGAGTAGTCGACCGTTCGGGCGCTGCTACCAGGTGTCGACGAACCGCCGCCGCGGCGCGGGGATCGCATGCGCGGTGGCCGTGGCGAGGGTCGCCGCGATGAGCGCGCGCGTGTCGGCCGGATCGATCACGTCGTCGATCTCGAACATCGCCGCGGCGTTGAGCGCCCGGGCGTTCTCCTGGGCGGCCGCCGTCGCCTCCCGGACCCGCTGTTCGCGCTCCGCCTCGTCGGCGATCGCCTCCAGCTCCTTGCGCATGCCGAGCCGGACCGCGCCCTCGAGGCCCATCGGGCCGAGGTGGGCGCCGGGCCAGGCCACCGTCAGCACCGGCTCGTGCAGTCCGCCGCCGGTCATCGCCTGCGCGCCGAGCCCGTATCCGCGGCGCAGGATCACCGCGATCAGCGGCACCCGCAGCGCGGCGCCCGCCACCAGCAGCCGCGAACCCCGCCGCACCAGCCCCTCGGCCTCCGCGGCGGGCCCGACCATGTAGCCCGGGCAGTCGACCAGCGACACCACCGGCAGGCCGAAGGCGTCGCACAGCTGCAGGAACCGCGCGGCCTTCTCGGCCCCGGCGGCGGTGATGGCGCCTGCCATGAAGCGGGTGTCGTTGGCGATGACGCCCACGGCGCGACCCTCGACACGGACCAGCGCCGTCACCATCTCGCGGGCGAAGCGCCGCCGCAGGAACGTCACCGACCCCTCGTCGGCCAGGGTCTCGATGATCGGGGCGACGTCGTAGGCGCGCCTCTCGCGCTCGGGGATGGCCGTGCGCAGCGGCGTCTGGTCGGCGGCGGCGCCCGGCGGCGTCGAGCCCTGGAAGTAGCCGAGCAGTGTCCTGGTCACCCGGACGGCCTCCGCCTCGTCGGGCACCACCACGTCGACGACGCCGTTGGGCTCCTGCACCGAGATCGGGCCGACCTCGTCGGGATGGACGTCGCCGAGGCCGCCCCCGGCGATCATGGCCGGCCCGCCCATGCCGATCGAGGTGTCGGCGGTGGCGACCACCAGGTCGGAGCAGCCGGCGAGCACCGCGTTGCCCGCGAAGCACCTGCCCTTCACCACCGCGATGCGTGGCACCAGGCCCGACAGGCCGGCCCACAGCCTGAACGCCCGGACCTCGAGCGAGGAGACCGTCGCGTGGTCGGTGTCGCCGGGCCTGCCGCCGCCGCCCTCGGCGAAGAACACCGTGGGCAGCCGCAGGCGCTCGATCAGGTCGAACAGCCGGTCCTTCTTCAGGTGGCCGTACACCCCCTGGGTGCCGGCCAGCACGGTGTAGTCGTAGGACAGCACCGCGCACGGGCTGCGGTCGCCGAACAGCTCGCCGTTGACCCGGGCGGTGCCTGCGACCAGCCCGTCGGCGGGGGTGCGGGCGATCAGGTCGTCGACGTCGCGGCGGCTGCGCTGCGCCGCGATCGCGAAGCGGCCGTACTCGACGAAGGACCCCTCGTCGACGAGGTCGGCGATGTTCTCCCTGGCGGTGCGGCCACCGGCGGCGTGCCTGCGGGCCACCGCATCGGGGCGGGCGGCGTCCTCGGTGAGGGCGCGGCGACGCAGCAGTTCGGCGTGTTCGTCACGCATGGGGACCCCTCCGCGTCGGTGTCTGTGGAACGGCGGCCGGGCGGGCGGCTACGCACCCGTCCAGGAAACACCGGTATCGTTGGCCAATCCCGGCGGGGTCGACGTAACCACCGTCGGCCGATCCGCCTGTCGTCAGATGCCGGAGCTTTCACACATGAGCCTCAACACCGTCGCGCTCGAACTCGTCCCGCCGAACGTGGAGTCCGGCCGGGAGAAGGCGGCCGAAGACGCACAGAAGGTCCTGCGGTTCTCCGGCGAGTACGGGCTCGACGACCGGCTGTCACACGTGCTGATCCCGGGCATGATCGCCGAGGACGACGACCGCCCGATCGAGATGAAGCCGAAGCTCGACGTGCTGGACTTCTGGCACATGCTGCAGCCGGAGCTGCCCGGCGTGAAGGGCATCTGCACCCAGGTCACGTCGTTCCTCGACAAGGCCGCGCTCGATCAGCGGCTGACCGTGCTCGGCGACGCCGGATTCGAGGGCATCGTGTTCGTCGGCGTGCCGAGGACCATGAGCGACGGCGAGGGGTCGGGCGTCGCGCCGACCGACGCGCTGTCGATCTACGACGCGACGGTGCCGAACCGCGGGGTCATCTGCATCCCCACCCGCGACGGCGAGCGGGGCCGCATGACGTTCAAGTGCGAGCAGGGTGCGACGTTCGCGCTGACCCAGCTGCTGTTCTCGGACACGATCGTGCCGTTCCTGCGCGAGCTCGCCGACACCACCGACCACCGGCCCGAGATCCTGCTGTCCTTCGGATTCGTGCCCGCGGTCGAGACCCGGGTCGGGCTGATCAACTGGCTGATCCAGGACGCCGGGAACGCCAAGGTCGCCGCCGAACAGGACTTCGTGCGCGAACTCGCGGCCAGCGACCCCGACCGCAGGCGGGTCATGATGGTCGACCTGTACAAGCGCGTCGTCGACGGCGTCGCCGAGCTGGGCTTCCCGCTGAGCATCCACTTCGAGCCCATCTACGGGGTGTCGGGCGCGGCCTTCCGCACCTTCGCGGAGATGCTCGACTACTGGTCGCCCTCGGGAGCCTGACTCTCGGCCGTTCCCGGCGCATCGGGTGGCGGCGTCGAATACGCGGGCGCCACCGGCGGCACCTCCTGGTCGGCGAGATCGCCGGCTCCGTCGTCCTGCTGGGGCGTGGGTTCCGGTGCGGTCATGGGTGTCGGCTACCCGCGCGGCGGGGCGCGAAACGCTTGATCGCCGAACCGGAATCGATATTGACGTTTCCGTAGACCCGTCCGCCGGGTAACCCATCGGTGGACAAGGAGGTCACCATGCCTGACTGGGGATGGATAGTCATAGCGGCGGTCATCGTCATTGCAGTGATCGCATTCATCGTCGCCCGACCGGCGATGCGACGCAGGAGGTCGGAGCGGCTCAAGGGCACCTTCGGCCCCGAGTACGAACGGACGGTCGCCGAGGTGGGCGACCAAAAGGCGGCCGAGGCGGAACTCGCCAAGCGCGAACAGAAGCGCAAGAAGCTCGACATCGTCCCCCTCAGTCATGAAGCGGGCGAAAGGTACACGCTGCGTTGGCGTTCCGTGCAGACGGCGTTCGTCGACGACCCGGCGGGCACGCTCGCCGAGGCGGACCGGCTCGTCATCGAGGTGATGAACGAACGCGGTTACCCGGTCGACGACTTCGACCAGCGCGCCTCCGACATCTCCGTCGACCACCCGCAGGTGGTCGAGAACTACCGCGCTGCGCACGACATCCATCTGGCGCAGCAGAGCCGGCAGCTCAGCACCGAGGAGCAGCGACAGGCGTTCGTGCACTACCGCGCCCTGTTCGAGCGGCTCCTCGACGTCGCGCAGCACCAGCCGCACGACACGGGCAACAACTCCCAGGAGGCACGGGCATGACCACACACGAAGACCGCACACAGTTCACCGATCCGCAGTACCGGGATCCGCAGGCCGGCGATCCGCAGGCCACCCAGCCGCAGTTCCGGGACCCACAGAATCCCGATGCCCAGTACCCGGACACGCAGAACCCCGGGGCGCAGTACTCCGCGATGCAGCAGTCGGATCAGCAGTATTCCGACCCGCAGCAGTCGGATCAGCAGTACTCGAACCCGCAGCACGCAGGCTTGCAGCAGAACGACTCGCCGTTCGACGACGCGCCGCGCGGCGCCGAAGCGCCGGTGCAGTCGGAGACGGTGACGTCCACCGGTCACCCGGGGATGGCGCAGCCGTCGTCCGAACATGACCGGCCGCAAGCGGATTCGACCGACGCGGATTCGGACCTGTCCCTGTTCGGCGAGACGGAGATGTCCGGTTTCCGCGCCCGCTGGAATGACGTGCAGGCCGGCTTCGTCGATGATCCGAAACAGTGTGTCCAGACGGCCGACGCACTCGTGTCGGAGGTCGTCGACCAGCTCACCTCCGGCTTCACCGAGGCACGCGCGCGGATGGAGGCGCAGTGGGCGCGGGGCGAGGACGCCTCGACGGAGGATCTGCGCGTGGCGCTCAAGCGCTACCGCGAGTTCTTCCAGCGACTGCTCTCCGTCTAGACCCGAGCGGTTGAACAGGCCGGCCCTGCGGGGCCGGCCTGTTTCTCGTCGCGCCTTTACCGGACCTTGACCGACCGTTGAAGTGCCTGTCCGACGATCATCCGGTGACTAGTGTTCATACGGTGGAGCTGGGGGTTCTGGGTCCTCTGCACGTCCGGCAGTATGGTCTGCCGGTCGCCGTTCCTGGTGCCAAACCGCGCGCCGTCCTCAGCATGCTCGGACTGCACGGTGGCGCCGTCGTCCCGGCGGACACGCTCGTCGAACTGCTCTGGGGCGACGATCCGCCGCGCACCGCCGCCAAGGCTCTGCAGACCCACATCTCCGCCCTGCGACGCGCGCTCGGCGACGGGTTCGTCGTCACCGAGGGAACCGGCTGGAGGGTGAGCGCCACAGAGATCGACGCGAGCCGCTACGTCACCGCAACCAAGTTGGGCCGCGACGCGATGTCCGCCGGTGAGACGAGTGAGGCGGTCACCCGCTTCGACGAGGCGTTGACACTGTGGCGCGGTACCCCCGAGCTGCCCGAGGGGCGACGCGGAACGTCCGAGAAGACGCGGTGGATCGAGGGTCACGCGGCCCTGGTCGAGGATCGGGCCGAAGCGCTGCTCTCCATGGGGCGGGCGGCGGAGATCATCGGGGAACTCGAGGCGGCGATCGCCGATGCGCCGTTGCGCGAGCGGCGTTGGGGTCACCTGATGCTCGCGCTCTATCGCGCCGGGCGGCAGGGTGAAGCGCTCGGGGCTTACCAGCGGGCCAGGTCACTGCTGGCCGACGAGCTGGGCGTCGACCCGGGACCGGATCTGCGCCGACTCGAGTCCGCGATCGTCGCGCAGGACGTAGGGCTGGAACTGCCTGCGTCGCAACGGCATTCGGTGGTGACGCGTGCGGTGACGTTCCTGCTCACCGACATCGAGGGGTCGACGGCGGCCTGGGAGAAGGACGCCAGGGCCATGGCGGTGGCGCTGGCCCGCCATGACGAGATGGTGGAGCAGGTCGTCACGTTCCGCGGCGGACGGCTGATCAAGACCCGGGGCGAGGGCGATGCGACGTTCTCGGTGTTCGACCGGCCGTCCGCTGCGGCCGCCGCCGCGATCGAGCTGCAGGAGGCCGTGCGTCACGAGGCGTGGGCGCTCGCCGATCCGATGCGCATCCGCGTGGTCCTGCACACCGGCGAAGTCGAGTTCCGCGACGGCGACTATTTCGGCCGGGCCGTCAACCGCGCCGCCCGGTTGCGGTCCCTGGCCTCCGGCGGCCAGATCCTGTGTTCGGGCGCCACCGCCGAACTGGTCGTGGACACCCTCGCCGACGACGTCGTGTTGACCGACCTCGGGTCGCGTCAGCTCAAGAACCTCGCGCGTGCCGAGCGGGTTTTCGAACTGCGCCTCCGGACCACAGACGTTGACACCGGCGATCGCGCCGCCGAATCACCGATCGAGCGGCCGGCGCTGCCCGCCGTGCTCTCGGGGCCCGGACCGTTCGTCGGCCGCGGCAGCGAGCTCGAACGCATGGCCACGTGGCAGGCGGCGCTCGACTCCGGGACGCGTGCGGTGCTGATCGCCGGCGAGCCCGGTGTGGGGAAGACGCGGCTCGCCGGAGAATGGTCCAGTCGGGCATATGAACAGGGCGCCGTGGTCCTCTACGGCCGCTGCGACGAGGACCTCGGGGCGCCCTACCAACCCTTCGCCGAAGCGCTGCGGTCGCTGGTGCCGTGCCTCGGCCCCGATCGGCTGCGCCGCCTGCGTGGCGTCGAGTCGCTGCTGCCGCTGGTTCCCGGACTGGTCGACGCTCTGCCCGACCTCGCGGTGCCGACCCGCGCCGATGCGGACACCGAACGCTACGCACTGTTCGACGCCGTCGTCGGGCTCCTGGCAGCGGTGTCGACGGACGCGCCCGTCGTGCTGGTGCTCGACGACCTGCACTGGGCCGCCAAACCCACGCTGCTGCTGTTGCGGCATGTGCTGCGCTTCGGAGAACACGGTCGCGTGCACATCGTCGGGACGTACCGCAGCACCGACCTCGACCGGTCGCACCCGCTGGCGGCGATGCTCGCCGATCTCCACCGCGACGGTTCCGCCGACCGGCTCACCCTCGGCGGGCTCGACGAGGACGACGTGACGGCGTACGTCGCGGAAGCCGGTTACGACGATGACGAGCTGGCCCGCGCGCTGGCGGCGGTCACCGGTGGCAATCCCTTCTTCCTGATCGAGGCGCTGCGCCATGTGGACGAGAGCGGCGGCCGTTGGGATCCGAGCACCCTGCCGCAAGGTGTACGGGAAGCGGTGAGCCGCAGGCTCTCGCGGCTGCCGGCACAGGCGAACAAGGCGCTGGCGGCGGCCGCGGTGGTCGGCAGCCGCTTCGCAATAGACCTGGTCGAGCGAGTGCTCGGGGACGACCTGGTCGACGCGTTCGACGAGGCCGCCAAGGCCGGCCTGGTGATCGAGGAGCCCGGCGGGCACTACCGGTTCAACCACGCCCTGGTGCGGCAGTCGCTACTGGCCGAACTGGCATCGGTCCGCAGGATGCGGCTGCACCAGAAGATCGCGGTGACGCTGGAGAACGAGCCGGGGGCCGACGACGAGCTGCTGGCCGATCTCGCCCACCACTACTTCGAATGTGCGTGGGCCGGCAATGCGGGCAAGGCCGTCGATTACTGCCGGCGTGCCGCGGACCAGGCGATGGCGCGCTTGGCCTATGAGGGCGCAGCCGACCTCTACGGCAGGGCGCTGCATGCCCTCGAGGAGCTCGACGACCCGCTGCCCGATCACAGCGAGCAAGAGGCCGAACTGCTCATCGCCCGGTGTGAGGCGCTGCTGGCCGCCGGCGAGGTGGTCTCGGCGGCGGACGCGGTGGCGCACCTGCGGGACCGCGCGGGCGATTCCGGCCGTCTCGCGGCATGGGGGACGTGCTTCGACGGCCAGCTCTCGATGCTGACGAACCCCGAGCGCCTGGAGGAGATCGAAGCCGAATTGTCGGCGGCCGCAGCGAAGTTGGCCCAGCTGGCGGATGCCGCGGGCGAGGCCATGGCGCACACCGTGCGGGCCGGATGCCTTGGCCGCCTCGGGCGGGTCGGCGCCTGCGAGGCCGCGTTGGATCAGGCGCTGACC
>NZ_JAUMSQ010000306.1:0-10130 GCF_030519285.1 Mycolicibacterium arseniciresistens | reverse complement strand
GGCTCCGGCTCCGGCTCCCGAGGCGGCTGCAAACGCTCCGGCTCCGGCACCGGCGGGACCGGCTCCTGCGCCCGCACCGGAAGGCGCCGCGCCGGCTCCGGCACCCGCACCGGGCGGCGCGCCGACCTTCAGCCCGGACAGCCCGCCCACTCAGGACTTCATGTACCCGTCGATCAGCAACGGGTGCACGAAGGACGGCGGAAACGTTCTGGCGACGGCGATCTCGGTGGCCGGGCCGGCGAAGATCCCGACACCGGGGCCGGGACCGGGGCAGACCGCCTACGTGTTCACCGCGGTCGGCACGCCCGGCCCCGCGGCCGAGCAGGCGTTGCCGCTCAACGTCACCTGGGTCAACCTGACCACCGGCAAGTCCGGGAGTGCAACGCTCAAGCCGCACGCCGACATCAACCCGCAGGGGCCGACGACGATGACGGCGATCGCCGACACCGGGTCGGGCAGCATCATGTCGACGATCTTCGGTCAGATCACCACCACCGAGAAGCAGTGCCAGTTCATGCCGACCATCGGGTCGACGGTCGTGCCCTGACCCTGATACGAAATGGAATTCCCGGCCGTCGAGTGTGCTCGACGACCGGGAATTCCGTTTCTCGGGTGGTCTAGTAGGCCATGAAGAGGATGGCGTCGCGGTCGTAGTCGCGACCAGGATGCGCCTCGCTGAGGTGGGCCTGAGCCTTCTCGACCAGGTCGTCCTCGTCCTTACCGGTGATGGCTTCCCCGCACGGGCAACTCAGATGTGTCTTCATGGGTCCATTCTGCACACATGCATCACCGGGCATGTCGGGATATGCCGACGCCGAAACTGCGCCCAGGGCTGTCAGCCGGCGCGCTTCACGACCCTGAGCGCAGTCTCGCGGAAATAGTCAGGCCTTCGCGGCCTTGGCCGCCGCCTTCGCCTGCTTCTTGTACGAACGCACTCGCTCCAGCGAGCCGGCGTCGGTGACGTCGGCGACCGACATGTGCGAGCCCGCCTTCCCGTAGTCACCCGCCGCCGCGCGCCAACCCTTCGGCGTCACGCCGTACTGCTTGCCCAGCAGCGCGAGGAAGATGCGCGCCTTCTGGTCGCCGAACCCGGGCAGTCCCTTCAGCCGGCGCGCCACCTCGGCACCGTCGGGATCGCCGTCGGTCCACAGCGCGGCGGTGTTGCCGCTGTACTGGTCGACGATCACCTGCGCCAGCGCCTGGATCCGCTTGGCCATCGAGCCCGGGAACCGGTGCACCGCAGGGCGTTCGGCGCACAGTGCGGCGAACGCCTCGGGGTCGTACTCGGCGACCTGGCGGGCGTCGAGACCGCCGAGTCGGTCGGCGAGCTTCTTCGGCCCGGCGAAGGCGACCTCCATCGGGATCTGCTGAGAAGTAGCAACATGATTATTACCAGCCGCAACGATGCGGTCGACAATCTTTTTGGGGCCGGCGAACGCCACTTCCATGAGTATCTGTTGATCAAGCAACATGCCCGTCAGCAGGGCAAACGGGCACGCCGAGAGAAGTTCGTCAGCCTCAGGATCCTGGGCGATGCAGAGTTGCACGGTCATGCCAGCAGCCTATGGCCAGCGCCTGGGAGTGACCGGCTTACTTCGCGCCAGGCTTGCCCTCTTCCAGGACGCTCGATCCCGGTGTGTCATTTGTCGAGTATCCACCCCGCCACACTGCGAAAGCACTGCACCACAGACATTCACGTCAACGAAACTATTGATTAAAGCCCTACTCCTGACGAGGGGTCTGCTGCACGAATGGGTGACATCTGGACCTGCCCCACCGTTTAGGTTCCAGAATTGGTGACTAAGTGACTGCCTGTACGAAAGGCTGACAGTCATGCGTTTCTCCTATGTCAAGCCGCTGCGGTTTGGCGGGGCTTTGTTCGGTTGTTGTGGTCGGTGTGCAGGTGGCCGAAGACAACGCGGGATAGGCGGCGTTTGAGGCAGCGTAGGGCTTCGGTGCGGTGCTGGAGTCGCCTTGGGCCAGCCGGTGTCGGTAGTAGGTCTGGCCGAGCCCGTCAGGCGGATTTGGGTAACCGCGGTGCGGTGCAACGCGGCGTTGATTTGGCGGTTGCCTGAACGTGTCATGCGGACCCGGCCGGCGGTGTTGCCCGACCACACCGGGACCGGTGCGACCCCGCTATGCCGGGCGAAGGCGGCTTCGCTCTTGAACCGGGTCACGCCGGCGGCCTCGCCGACGAGCTTGGCATCCATCCGGTCACGCTTTCAAACTGGGTTAAGCAAGACGACATCGACCGAGGCCTGCGCACAGGTGTGTCCTCGAACGAAACAGCTGAACTGCGCGCAGCTCGGCGCCGCATCGTTGAACTGGAAACGGAGCTGGCGATCGTGCGCCAAGCCGCGACATTTCTCGGGGAGGACAAACCCCGCCCAAAAGGATCTACCCGGTGATCGACCGACTCGTCGACGCCGGGGCGTCGGTTGAACGCTGTTGCCTAATACTCGGTGTGGCACGCCAGAACTACTACAAGCACAAGCGGACACCGACTACGCCCACCCAGCTACGGCAGCAATGGCTGACGGGACTGATCCGTGAAGTCCACGTCGCCTCACGGGGCACCTACTGCTACCGCCGCATCCACGCCGAGCTCACCCTGGGCATGGGTATCACGGTGTGCCCGCGCACCGTGTCGGTCCTGATGTCTCGCGCCGGCATATACGGTCTGCCTGGGCCAGCACGGGTCAAGCGATTGCGCGGCGTGGTGACTGCCGATGATCTGGTCAACCGAAAGTTCCATAGAATCCGCCCAAATGAATTGTGGGTGACTGACATTACGCAGCACCGCACCCGTGAAGGGTGGCTGTACTGCTGCGCGGTGCTCGATGCGTTCAGCCGCAGAATCGTGGGGTGGTCGATCGATTCGCGGGCCGACGCGACACTGGTGGTCAACGCGTTGGATATGGCCATCCGCAATCGCCGCCCAGTAGCCGGCGGCATAGTTCACGCCGATCACGGAACTCACTTCACCTCTTGGGTTTTCGGCGATAAGATCCGCTCCGCAGGGCTACTGCCGTCCTTCGGGTCGATTGGTGACGGCCTGGACAATGCGATGATGGAAAGCTTCTGGTCCTCTATGTAGATCGAACTTTTGGACCGCCAGAAATGGAAGACTCGGGTGGAGTTGGCCAACGCGATCTTCGACTACATCGAGATCTTCCACAACCGTCAACGCCGCCATTCGGCACTGGGGTACCGCACCCCGATCGACTACGAACTATCGTTCAATAACGACACACTCACCGCTGCCAGTTAGCCACCACGGCTGGAACCCAAGAGGTGGGCAGGTCAAACTGTCACCTGATCGTGCAGCAGACCCGAGCGCTGCTTGAAACTCAAGTCACTCTGAACGTTCTAGCTGCGCCGTTCAGGCCGCGGACCATGATCTTGCTGTCTCGATCCTCGCCACCTTCGACTGCTGACGACCCGAAAGGCTACTTCACCTGTGGCCAGCCCTTTGCCGCCGTGAAGAGGTCCTCGGTGAGTTGAGCCCACGGCCGGAGCACTGGCATCTTCTGGTTCATGGCCTGAGCGAGAAAGCGAAAATCCTCCTCCAGCACCTCGATCTTGATCATGTACTTGTCAGCGTCCAGCGACTTCAAAGCGAACAATGTCGCGTCCGCGATCTGCTGCACGTTAAACAGCTTCTCGGATCCGTGCGGGATCAGGGTCCGCATGATGTCGGTCTTGGCGGTGTGGACGTAGCGGATCGCGTGTGAGGCCCGGTCGATGCGGATCATCTCGGCGGCGACGCCAGCATTCTTGGGCACCAGAAAGGTTTGAAAGGCAAGGTATTCCGGCACAGACTCGGTCCACGCGCGCAGCCGCCGGATGAAGCGCTGCTCGATGATATGGTCCAGCTCGAAGAAATACCCGAAGCCGGCGAACTTTTGGACCCGCCGCTGCATTACGCCGTAGTTGTTGATCCCTAACTTTATTTGCATCGTGTCGTAGAAGATGAGCATCGGCCGCGTGAGAGTCGCCTGGCTCGGTAACCTGCCGTATGCCGCCTTAATGACTGTGCGGAAATCGTCCCCCAGGTGGGCCCTGAGATAAGCAACCACCCACTGACGATCCGTTAGGAGCAGCCAATCGAGCGGGGCCAACCGTTTGTCCTTTAGGCGGGCCCACCGCTTGAAGTAGTCGTTGTATTCCCAGCGCAGCATGTCATTGGCGAATGAGGACATGTCCTCGGTGAGTAGCGCCTTCACATCGAGGTCGGCGACTTTCTCGACGTCCTTCCTGGCCGCCTTCGTGTCGTGCACCGCATGCTGGATGTTCTCGGCCAAAGCCGCGGCCGCGCGAGGGTTCTTCATCGAGGTCTCGAGCATCTTGACTAGCTTTTCCTGCTGTGGCGCCGGCAGCTCCTTGATTTGTTTGAGCAATGCACCCTGCTGGATTGAAGAATCCGCATCGTCCACCATGCGGCGCAGGTCGGTGCTGAGCTGTTCGATCCTGGCCAACTCCTTGCCGAGTTGCGCCGACCTGCTGGTCATGCGGGCATACGCGGTCGCGCCGACGGTCAGCGCCGCCAGCGCCCCGTAAACGAGGATTTCGTTGGTGGACACGGGATTGCCCCAGAAGTCGCGCCCGGTGGCCGCCATGTAAGCAAGCTGTCCGAACTCGTAGAGGTCGCCCACGATCGGGACGAAGCTGAGCGGAACCTCGATCATCAACTGGAGGACGGACTTGAAGCTCGTCGGGTCGGGCAGTTCATGGCGATGGTCGGTCTGCGGGTCCAACGCCAAATACGCGCCCTGAGGGGGCACCTCGTCGTGCGGGAGCAGGCGAGAGTAGATGAATGTCGATCGCGCGACAGCACCTGGTCCGGACTGGACGGTCACGGTGACGTTGTCGTCGTGGTGGATGATGATCAGGCTGGTCGAGCCTTGGCAGGCGGCCGAGTAGGCGTATGCCGCGGGCTCGTTCGCGCCGTACTTGAAGCGCCGCTCGTCCGGATCCTTGATCGCGACCTGCACTTGGAAGTGCCCTTCCCGGTGCTGGATCACCACGCTGGTCGGCTGCGGCACGATTAGCAGCGTGGGCGGCAGCACGGAATTCCAGACGTAGCCGAGTTGCGCCGCCAACCTGTCTTTGATGCTGCGGATGTCGGTCGACTCTAGGGGGACGGGCGATTCGTTGCCCGACACGAGCGCGTATGGGGCGCCCATCGCGGCAATAATCGACTGTGGATTGTCGAAGGATGGCATCGCCTCCGGATCCTGGATCCGGAAGACCGTGACCTTGGGCGTCAGGTCGCACCACACGGTGCCGGAGTGGAGGGACGTCGGGTCGGGCGCCAGCACCTGTTCCATCCCCCTCTTCTGACCGCCAAACGCCTGACGCTGCACGTAGAACTTGGTGAACTGGCGCATTAACTTCGGCTCCACGGTGGCGTCCCGGGCCAGTGCGATGAGCAGGACCGGTTCCCGGAACGTGGGCCCATCCCCAGGGTCGATAAAGCTAGACGGCCCCCGCCCCGGGAGGCCTGTCGGCGGCAGCCAGTACCACACGACCGGCGGGATGCCTAGCGTCTTCCATCGGTTCTCGCTGGTTCGCCCGCCGCGGATGGTCCAGGTCCAGGACACGTTGAGCGAGTTGTCGGTGACGATGATGCGGGCCAGGTTGTCGGCGGGGATCAAATGGCCGCGGAGTGATAGCGCGCCGTCCAGCGAGGGCATGAACGGATAGGTAGCGCCATCACGAAGCATTTTTATGGCTCCTCGTCCGGCGCCGAATGCCCGTCGGCCCATTTCGTCCAGCGCGGCAGTGCTTGGGCCTTTCGCAGGTGCATCGGCTGGGTGGGCAGCTGCGCCTCCCACGTCACCCCCACGGAGACATCCGGGTCGGGCATGCCCAGCCGTTGCGCGATCTTCAAGCCGATCGGCAGGTGCGTCTTGTCGCTGATCATCGGGAGTGGACCGGCCTGCCAAGGGCCGCAGAACTTGCGGCGTCCACGGCGGATTCGAACCCGGGCCGGAAGGCAAGACCACCCGCGCTGAGCCCGCGTCGGAAGTCCTCGAACCCGAGATCGCCGTCGCGAATGCAAATGTCTTTCAACCACGTCGACCTGGCGGCCCCAGAAGGACGGATCGGGCACGCATGACGTGGCCTTCCATTCGAAGGCCTGCTCGAAGAACGGGACGTAGTCGCCCTCGACGGCCGACATGGCGGCGTCGATCTCCGACAGCCCCATCACAGGTAAGTCGATGAGCGCGTCGAACAAATCGAAGTGCTGATCGGTCAAGAGGTTGCTGCAGTTCGCCTGTAGCTCACAGGGAATCGTCTGGTTCGCCGCCGGTTTGCACCCGCAAATCGTCACACCCGCCTGCATCCCCCGGGCCGTGGACATTGCGGCGAATCCCGACTTCCTCACAGACAGTCTTTGCTCCGCCGGAGGCGATCGATGCCGATCTCACACCTCGTTTCCGGTCTGTGGGTCCCAGCTAGGCAACTGGGGCTTCTGGAGCGATCGCGCAAGGAGGAGTGCCGTGGGGGCCACGATGTCCCATTCGCGCGGTGCATCTGGCGGCCACGCCACCTCGTCCCCTGGCGCTCCAAGCGTGGTTAACTGCTCGTCGATGAACGCGACGTAGCCCGCGTCGCCCATCTTGGGCAGGCCCCCGCCTTCGTACACCTCTCCGGTCTCCATGTAGTGCTTGACCAGATCCTCGAAGCCGGGACGCACTGGAATCTGCACTCTGGCCGCGCCGGCGTTGAGGAACGACGCGAAATCCGGATCGGGATGGGAAACAACGACAGTCCTGCTCCACTCGCTGCGGCGGCCCCAGAAGTAGGGATATACGATCCAGGCAAGGTGTTCCCATTCGAACGCCTGCTGCAGGAACCGCGCCTCTGGCTCCGCGGCGTGGAGCGCATCGATGTCGACCGACGCATGGGTGCCCAGCGTCCCGTCCTCGCTGGCAAACGGGTACGGCGCTATCAGGTCGAAGTCGACTGCCGCATTGCGCATGATGTCGATGGCGGCGCGTTGAAGCTCACCACGAACGATGCCGTGCAGCGCAAGGCGTGATCCCGCTGGCAACGATACGGTCTCCGCCGGCTGGTTCGCCGACGCCTGGATCACGGCCTGCGCGTATTCGAGACGAAGCTGCTCGTAGCGTTCCGCTACACGACCATAGGCCGCCAGCGCCCACGCTTCGCGTGCCGTCTCTGTCAGATTCATGCGGAGAGTGATGCTGCCGGCGAGACTGGTGAAATTGTCGGCGTGAACGGCCACCGAGACCGCTGGTCCCGGCAACGGGGGGGCGAAGGTGAACTCGTGGGTCACGGACCCATGGTGGTTCGGCGGTGGCGCCGACATCAGCCAGAGCTGCACCTGGCCGGCGATGGTGACACCGCCATTGGGTGGGTCACCGCCTTCGGTCTCGGCTGATGCTACGAAGGTGGCACCGGTGACCTCGTAGCCTTCGGGGATCTGCAACTCCTTACCCGTGGCGTACTTCGCGTCATTACCGCCACCGGTCGCGGGGAAGGACGTCGACGTTTCACGCGTGTCGGCGAGCGCAGGCGGCATGTCGGTCACGCGAAAGGCGCGGATGAGCTCCTCGCGCTTGGAGGCGATGTTGGCGAGGGTGACCGTGGCAAATAGATCGGCGTCTGGAGCTTCAATCGGGATCTGCAACTCCTGGCGGGAGAGGGCGAGCTGCCAGAGAAGCGCTGCAGGCTCCGGGATGAGGAGGTCGTACATCTCGCGCTCGCCATACCAGAACATCTTCGCGCGACTCACGCGCTCCAGGTACTGGTAGACGCCGGACACGTGATCGTCGGCAGTGGATTCACGTTTGAAATTATGGCTGTTGACCTCGGTCGTCTCCTGCTCGAACATCGTCCGCGTTTCGCGGGTGACGCGCTCAAGCGTCCGTTTCACGGCCCGCTCAACCGTTTCGCGAGCGTACGATTCAGCGTTCTTGGCGGCCTCCTCGGTTGAATCAACGTGCGATACGTCCGCCGACACGACCACCTGTGTCGGCCCGCGACTTGTCAACTGAAAGCTGCCCTGGGCTCGCAAATCCTCGTTCACGATTTTGCTGATCTCGCGATTGAGTTCGGCTTTGTCCGTGACCTGGAGGTCTCGCGTTTCCTCAGTTTCCCGTTCGACCGCTTCGAAGAATTCCTGGCGTGTCAACAGACGGTTGGTGTGTGTGCGCGCGCGCGTCTCGCCTACCAGGATGTTCTCCACGTAGGCGATCTCGGCCCTCCGGTAGCCCGTCGTGGTTTGCCTGACCAGTAGCAGATCGCTCCGCCCAATGGGCTCAAGAAACGACGGCGAATGAATCGCCGAGGCCAACAGGTCTGGCCACACTGTCAGATCCTCGAGCGCCACGCCCGCCCCTGCGAGCCGGGTCCGCAGGCTCTCGGGGAGCTCTTCAATAATTCGTCGTCCGAGCTCCCGTCGGACACGCTCGGAGCGCCCCCGGCCCGCGGCGATGTCGAGCAGGATCGGCACGCCATATAAATGGAGTCTTACAATCTGCGTCCTACGCGATGCCGGTGGCTGGTAGATCGCTAGGCGTGCAGTCGGTGGTTCGGTGGACGGCTGACCGGACACCGCCAGACCGTGCGTGGTGCGCTCACCCAATGCCTCGTTCGAAATGCGTGCTCTCACCTGCCGATCCGAGACGCCGGCATCACGAAGCGCTGTGTCGAGGGATGTCGCTCGCTGATCTTGCTCAATCCTCGTCAACTCGCCCGCGAGTCGACCCAGGGCCGCACTCGCATCCACTGAGGTCAAGTCGATGCGGGGGTGAAGGGGGGGCGGCGGCAGCGGAGGCGGTGCAGGCGTTGGCGGCCGCGGACCGGAAGGGTCTGGAAGCGCGGTGAACGCACGCGGGATCACCAACGGCGCCGACAGCCACCCGATGACTCCGTCTCGCGTGCCAGGTCCGCTGGTGGCCGTGAGCGTCCGCACCAACCGGTACAGCTCTGCGGCTGTGCGGATATCGCGCTGCTGACGGATTGCCGCGTACTTGAAGATCAGCACGAGTTCGCCGAGCAGGTCGACGGCATCGGTCAGGCTTCGGGCCAGCGTCCGCCAGGTCGGCGAGCCGGGGGCGGCGTTCGCGACGAACTCCTGCAAGTCGGACTGGTCAACCGGCCAGCCGGCCTGGTCCATGCCGGTGAGCGCCGTCAACCCAGGCAACAAGTCCCTCACGCCTGGCACATCCAGCCACGCGTCAACACGTCCATTTAAGAACCCCGCGACCGACGTATCCCAGAGGAGAGTGGCCGCTTCCCCCGGAGTGACAGGACCTCGGCCGCCCGAGTGCCACCGGTCAATCTGCAGGCCGATCACGGATGGAAGCGGCACGGCGAGATGAACGACACCCTTGCCGCGGTCGCGATCCGGAGGCCGCAGTGTGGTGAGTGCTAGCAAGGAATTGCCGTAGCGGCTGGTGAGGTTCGTCATAAGGCCGGGATGGGCATCGTAGGCTGGATGGCTTCGACCACAAAGCCCGCCAATCGGCTTCGCGTAAGCGGGGCGATGGACATGATTCCTCCCAGCCGACATGAATTCTGTGTAGAGGCTGTGTAAATGTCTCCCGCGACCATTATGTATCAGCTCAATTGGGACGAATAGAGTAGTCGACTACTCACATCACGTCGTATTCAAGACGAGTCGGTTGCTGATCTACCGGGTCAGGAAACCGCGGCGCTATTATCCGGGCGACGCCGCACCCGGCAGCTGCCGACGCGTGGAAAAGGACCGGTCCAACGCGGTTTGGGATGCCGTGATTGTGTCAGCTGTTGTAACGCTGCCTCAGCGTCACCGAGGCCCGGGCACCCACTCGATGATGGCGGCGGGTTCGCTTGTGAGTGTCACGAGCATCGGCAATTTGATCCTGCTGATCGAGCAGCATGCCGACCAGCAGGGCGAAGGGGTTGGCCTCCAGCAGAGCGTCGGCCGCCGGATCCTGGACAAGCTGCAGTTTCGGCACGGCGCCAGTCTAGGGTGACCATTGGCTGGTGAGGTGACATGTCTGGCGAGCTCGCATTGGTGCTGGCGGCGGTCCTGCTGCTGGCGGCGGTCGCCGCCGCGGTCGCGGTGGTGCGCACGCGCCGCGTCGTGGCCACCCCGACCGAACGCGCGGTGC
>NZ_JAUMSQ010000305.1:0-10357 GCF_030519285.1 Mycolicibacterium arseniciresistens | reverse complement strand
GGCGGCTCCATGGGGGGCGCGCGTGCGCTGGAGTGGGCCGTCGGCCATCCCGACGACGTGCGGGCGGCCCTGGTGCTGGCCGTCGGCGCCCGCGCCACCGCCGACCAGATCGGCACGCAGTCCACCCAGGTCGCGGCCATCACCTCCGACCCGGACTGGCAGGGCGGCGACTACCACCACACCGGCCGCACACCCCACACCGGCATGGAGATCGCCCGCCGGTTCGCCCACCTCACCTACCGCGGCGAGCACGAGCTCGACGAGCGGTTCGGCAATGACGCCCAGGGCAACGAGGACCCGACCAACGGAGGCCGGTTCGCCATCCAGAGCTACCTCGAATACCAGGGTGCGAAGCTGGTCGAGCGGTTCGACCCCGGCACATACGTGACGCTGACCGATGCGCTGTCCAGCCACGACGTCGGACGCGGCCGCGGCGGCGTGGCGGCTGCACTGCAGGGCTGCCGGGTGCCGGTGGTGGTCGGCGGCATCACCTCCGACCGGCTGTACCCGTTGCGGCTGCAGCAGGAGCTCGCCGATCTGCTGCCGGGGTGTTCGGGGCTCAACATCGTCGAGTCCCGCTTCGGCCACGACGGCTTCCTGGTCGAGACCGAGGCCGTCGGCGCGTTGATCCGCCGCACCCTGGACCTGGCGGCGACGTGAGCGACCCCGCCAACGACCGCTCGCTGTCGTTCGGCGCAGAGGCGGCGGCCTACGAGCGCGGCCGGCCGTCCTACCCGCCGGAGGCGATCGACTGGCTGCTTCCCTCGGGCGCGCGCGACGTCCTCGACCTCGGCGCGGGTACCGGCAAGCTCACCACGCGGCTGGTGCAACGCGGCCTCACGGTGGTGGCCGTCGATCCGATCCCCGAGATGCTCGAGGTGCTCTCCACCTCGCTGCCGGACACCCCGGCGCTGCTCGGCACCGCCGAGGACATCCCGCTGCCCGACGACAGCGTCGACGCCGTGCTCGTGGCGCAGGCCTGGCACTGGTTCGATCCCGAACGCGCGGTCAAGGAGGTCGCCCGGGTGCTTCGGCCCGGCGGGCGGCTCGGGCTGGTGTGGAACACCGCCGACGAACGCCTGGGCTGGGTCAAGGACCTCGGCCGGATCACCGGGCACGAGGAGGATCCGTTCAACGACAAGGTCACGCTGCCCGAGCCGTTCACCGGCTTCGAGCGCCGTCGCGTCGAGTGGACGAATTACCTGACGCCGCAGGCGCTCATCGACCTGGTCGCCTCGCGCAGTTACTGCATCACCTCGCCCGCCGAGGTGCGCACCCGCACGCTCGAGCAGGTGCGTGAACTGCTGAACACCCACCCGGCGTTGGCCAACACCAGCGGGCTGGCGCTGCCGTATGTGACGGTGTGCATCAGGGCGACGCTGCGCTGAGCCTGGCGCCGAACCACCTGTTCAGCGCGTGGCGCAGCCGCGACTCGTCGGCACCCTCGAAATCGTCCGTCGCACAGGCCACGTAGCCGTCGGGCCGGACGAGGAGCGCCGCAGGCCCGCCGGCGATCCGGCCGGAGACCACGTCCACCCTGTCGGCCCACGGCGCCGAGACGGTTGATGCGGCGCCGCCGGTCGCGTCGAGCAGGACGCCGCGGGCGTCGTGCAGCAGGTCGGTGACGCGGCGCCCGTCGTCGAGCACGAGATCGGGCACCATGAACCCGGACATCGGATGATCGTCGCCGACGTCATAGCGGACATCCGCACCCGCGAGAGTGCGTGCCAGGTGCCGCGCGACCTCACGCTGACCCGCCAGTTCACCGAAGAGCTCACGCAGCGCGCTGACTTCGGGCCCCGGCGCGGCCAGCGCGAGCTGAGCCAGCGAGTGCATCATCACCCGCTCGCCCACCGGACGACGCTCGGACTCATAGGTGTCGAGAAGCCCCTCGGGCGCCCACCCCTTCACCACCGCCGCGAGCTTCCAGCCGAGGTTGACGACATCCTGCATGCCGAGGTTCAGACCGGGCCCACCCATCGGTGAATGTACGTGCGCGGCGTCACCGGCCAGCAGGATCCGTCCGGCCCGGTAGCGTTGCGCCAGCCGCGAATTGATCCCGTCAAGACGGCGCAACGCATGCGTCTCCGGCGTCCTGGGCGCCTCGATCGCCACGTCGACACCGAGCACCCGGCTCAGACTGTCCTGCAGTTCGGCGAGCGTCATCGGAGCCTCGGTGCTGCCCGGCGTCCAGCCGTACTCGATGGTGCCGAGCATCGGCCGGTCCGGTTCGAGCGGGAACACCACGACGGTGCCGTTGTCGAATCTGCTGACGCCGAAGGCGAGTGTTCCGAAGCCCTCGATGTCGAAGCCGCGGCCTGGCACGAGTCGTGCGTCGGGCAGGCGGACGTGGGCGATCCTGCTGACGATCGGTGAGGTGTGGCCGGGGAACTCGATACCCGCGGCCTTACGCACCATGCTGCGGCCGCCGTCGGCGCCGACCAGAAAACCGGCGTCCATCCGGTGCCGCCGGTCCTGCGTGGCGACGGTCAGCGCCACGCCGTCCTCGCGAGCGTCCAGCGCGGTGAGCTCACTCCCCCAGCGGATGTCGACGCCCAGGTCACGCGCCCGCTTCTCCAGCAGGCGGACCAGCCGCGGCTGCGGAAGGATGAGTGCGTACATCGGATTGTCCTCGATACCGAGGAAACTCAGCGACATCCCGGCGAACATCCAGCCGTGGGCCGGTTGCGGCGGTCCCGCGTCCCCGCCGAAGGCGTGGTAGAGGCCACGCATGTCGAGCTGTCGGATCACCTGTCCGACAAGGCCGTTGGCCTTCGGTTCGGCGCTGGGTCCGGGCAGTGCGTCGAGCACGACCGGCCGGAGGCCGGCGAGCGCCAACTCACAGGCGAGCAGCAGGCCGTTCGGTCCGGCTCCGGAGATGGCCACGTCCACGCGTTCGTCGGTCACGACGTCCTCCCGGTGGATCCGCTCGGCTCGGGCAGTCCCGCGGCCACCTCGGCGAACGCCGTACGCAGCAGATCGGGGAGGGCGACCGGGGGTTCGGCGCGCACGTACGTCTCCATCGCCGCGTCGCCGACGGCGCGGATGACCGCCGCCACCAGTCGCGGATACATGTCCTTCGCGGGGTCGGTGCCGGTCCGCTCGGCGATCGCCTCGAGCCACTCGTCGAACAGTTCCCTGTTGGTCGCGTCCCGGATCTCCGGGCTCAGCAGCAGCTTCCGGACCTCGGCGAGTTCTCTCCGGTCGG
Organism: Mycolicibacterium arseniciresistens; assembly: GCF_030519285.1. Lineage (NCBI taxonomy): Bacteria > Bacillati > Actinomycetota > Actinomycetes > Mycobacteriales > Mycobacteriaceae > Mycobacterium > Mycolicibacterium arseniciresistens. The sequence goes on along the minus strand of NZ_JAUMSQ010000305.1, from coordinate 7,149 downwards.
GAATCCTGCTCTCCTCGCTGTCGGCGGCACGGAAGTCGGCCTCGAGCGGACTCAGGACGGCCTCGGCGATCGAGGTCCACAGCGGCTCGCCGGCGGGCCGACGCCGCAGTTCGTCGATGCTGTGTCGCAGCCGTTCGGTCTGGCGGTAGGCCAGCGCCTCGTACTTTCCGGTGAAGTAATTGTTGAACGTCCGCAACGACACGCCCGCCAGCTCGGCGATCGCCTCGCGGGTGACGGCGTCGAAGCCGCGTTCGAGGGCGAGTGCGAGCGCGGCGTCGCTGAGCGCGCGGCGGGTGTCCGCCTTCTTGCGTTCCCGTAGTCCGGCCATGCGGCCACTCTACATAATTTTGCACGGTAGGCAAGATTGCCCGGTGCGCAACTCTCAGCTGGTGCCCAACGGATCGATCGTCCACGCGACATAGAACATGGTCGCGCTCACCGCCGCGGTGGTGACGAAATCCGTTGCGCGCGAACGCACCACGAGAAGGCCGGCCCTGTCGTCGGAGAGCGCGAGGCGCAGGGCCGCCGCGACACCCACCCCGATGGCCATCACCAGCGCGCCGCGCCGCCAGTACCCGGCGACCACCAGGCCGAAGGCGGCGATGAGGATCAGGCCGACCGCCAGGATCGGCCACTGCCCCGCGAAGACCTTGCGGGCGAACTCCTTCGGGGTCATCGCCCCTTTTCGGCCCGCTCGACGACATTGGTCAGCAGGAACGCGCGCGTCAGCGGCCCGACGCCGCCAGGATTCGGCGACACGTGACCCGCCACGTCCCACACATCGGGCGCGACGTCGCCGACCAGCTTCCCGGCGTCGTCCCGGCTGACACCCACGTCGATCACCGCCGCGCCCGGCCGCACCATCTCGGCGGTCACCATGTGCGGCACGCCCGCGGCGGCCACGATGATGTCGGCCTCCAGGGTGAACTGCGGCAGGTGGCGGGTGGCGGTGTGGCACAGCGTCACCGTGGCGTTCTCCGACCGCCGCGTGAGCAGCAGGCCCAGCGGCCGGCCGACCGTGACGCCGCGGCCGATGACCACGACGTGCGCGCCGGCGATCTCCACCTCGAAGCGGCGCAGCAGGTGCACGATGCCGCGCGGGGTGCAGGGCAGCGGCGCCGGCTCGTTGAGCACCAGGCGGCCGAGATTGGTCGGATGCAGCCCGTCGGCGTCCTTGTCCGGGTCGATGCGCTCCAGTGCGGCGTTCTCGTCGAGATGCTTGGGCAGCGGCAGCTGCACGATGTAGCCGGTGCACTCCGGGTTGGCGTTGAGTTCGTCGATGGTCTCGTCGAGGGTGGCCTGGCTGATGTCGGCGGGCAGGTCGCGCCGGATCGAGTTGATGCCCACCTTGGCGCAGTCCGCATGCTTGCCGCGCACGTACGCCTGCGATCCGGGGTCGTCGCCGACGAGCACCGTGCCCAGCCCCGGCGTACGACCGGCGTCGGACAGCGCCGCGACGCGGTCTTTGAGGTCGACGAAGATCTCGTCGCGCGTGGCCTTGCCGTCCAACGTGATCGCACCCACGGCGTCCAGTCTCGCATGCGCTGTGACAGGCTCTGTCTTATGGACACTCAGCCCAATGTGTTCACTCCGGCCAAACTCGGCCCCGTGACGCTGCGCAACCGCATCATCAAGGCGGCGACATTCGAGGCGTCCACACCGGACGCCCTGGTCACCGACGACTTGATCAAATACCACCGGCTGCCCGCCGCGGGTGGCGTCGGCATGACCACCGTCGCGTACTGCGCGGTGACACCCGGCGGACGCACCGACGGCTGGCAGATCTGGATGCGGCCGGAGGCGGTGCCCGGCCTGCGACGGCTCACCGACGCCGTGCACGCGGAGGGCGCCGCCATCAGCGCCCAGATCGGGCACGCCGGACCGGTCGCCAACGCCCGCACGAACAAGGCCAAGTCGCTGGCCCCGATGCGGTTCTTCAACCCCCTGTCGATGCGGTTCGCCAGGAAGGCCACCCGCGATGACATCGAGGCGGTCACCAGGGCGCACGCCAACGCGGCACGGCTGGCGATCGAATCCGGGTTCGATGCCGTCGAGGTGCACCTCGGCCACAACTACCTGGCCAGTTCGTTCCTGAGCCCGCTGCTCAACCACCGCAAGGACGAGTACGGCGGGTCGCTGGAGAACCGGGCGAAGGTCGCGCGCGGCTTGGTTCGTGCCGTCCGGGACGCGGTGGGCAACCAGATCGCGGTGACGGCGAAGCTGAACATGACCGACGGGGTCCGCGCGGGGATCCCGATGGAGGAGTCGCTGCAGACCGCCAAGTGGCTCGAGGAGGACGGCGGGCTCGATGCCATCGAGCTGACCGCAGGCAGCTCGCTGGTGAACCCGCTGTACCTGTTCCACGGCGACGCGCCGGTGAAGGAGTTCGCCGGTGCGTTCAAGCCCCCGCTGAGCTGGGGCATCCGGATGACCGGCAAGAAGTTCCTGCGCGAGTATCCGTACCGCGAGGCGTTCCTCTTGGACAAGGCCCGGCAGTTCCGCGCCGAGCTGACGATGCCGCTGATCCTGCTGGGCGGCATCACCAACCGCGAGACGATGGACCTCGCGATGGCCGAGGGGTTCGACTTCGTGGCGATGGGCCGCGCACTGCTGGCCGAGCCGGACCTGATCAACCGTATTCAGGCCGACGCGCTGGTCCGCTCGGCGTGCACGCACTGCAACAAGTGCATGGCGACCATCTACAGCCACACCCACTGCGTCGTCACCGGCGCACCCGACGCCCTGGTCTGACCGCTCAATCCCGCGGCACCAGCGCGCGTGCGCAGTCCACGACTATGCCGTCGGCCGTGGCGGGAATGCGGCTGCGCGCCGCCAGGTGCCGGCGCACCACGGCCGACGGGATGTCGACCAGCGCGGCGGTGACTCGGTCGACCGGCCCACCCATGTCGCGAAGCTGTCGGATCAATCTGCGGTGCAGGGTTTTTCGACGGTCTTCGAGAACCGTCGGCCACTCGCTGCGGCAGAACGCGTCGGGTCCGGCCAGCAGTACCTGCGCCTCGTCCGCGTGGTCGCGGCACCACTGCACGGTGTAGAGCGCGCCTGCGGCGACCCGGTCCTGCCGTTCGCCGGAGCGCTCGAGCACCGCGATCAGGCCGTTCTGGAACCGCTCCTCGGTGCGCATCCAGAGTTCGCCGCACAGCGCGGCGCGCGACGGAAAGCGGTGGTACATCGACCCGCTCGGCGCGTCCACCGCGCGGGCCACCGCTGACACCGTCACCGCAGCCGCGCCGTCCGCGGCGACGATCGAGGCGGCCGCGTCCAGCAGCTGGTCGACGGTGAATCGGGCTGGCCGCGGCATGGCGCACAGTTTATAGTAGAGATGTATCTCTAATACGGAAGGAATCCCGATGAGCGATCCCACGGGTGTGGCCCGGCGGTTCTACGCGGCGATGGCCGACGGTGACGGCAGTGCCCTGTTCGACGTCCTCGCCGAGGATTTCGTGGCCGATGTCAGCGCCGGCATGCCGCACGGCGTCGGCGGTGAACACCGCGGCGCCGCCGAGACCATCACCGAGGTGTGGGCCCGCATCGACTCCCTCTACGACGTCGACGTCGCGCCGTCGGAGTACCTGCCGGTCGACGACCACCGGGTGGTCGTGCTCGGCGCCTACCGGGGCTCTGCCCGCGACGGCGGGTCGACGGTGGACGCGGCGTTCGCCCATGTGATCACCGTGCACGGCGAGAAGATGACGGCGCTGCGGCAGATCACCGACACCGCCCGGTGGAGCGTGCCAATTCCGGCCTAGCGGTAGCCGCCCTGACCTGCCGCGACGCCACCCGCGCCCGTCCCCCGGATCGTGCCGCGCCGCGCTGCGCGGTAGCGGCGGCAATTCCGGTGGCGGTACCGATAGAGTTGATCGCGATGAGCCGACCAGCACCGCCTGCGCTGACCGTTCGTTACGAGGGCTCCACCCGCACGTTCGCGCCGGGCAACGACGTCGTCATCGGCCGCGACCTGCGCGCCGACGTGCGAATCGCCCACCCCTTGATCTCCCGCGCCCACCTGGTGCTGCGGTTCGACCAGGGCCGGTGGGTGGCAATCGACAACGGCAGCCTCAACGGCATGTTCGCCAACGGCCGACGCGTCCCGTCTGTCGACATCCGCGACGGCCAGACGCTCAACATCGGCAACCCGGACGGCCCGCAGGTGTCGTTCGAGGTCGGCCGCCACCAGGGTTCGGTCGGCAGCCCACCGCCGACCACCGCGGTCCCCGTCGCGCGCCCCAACACCGGCTGGAACACCCCGCCGCCGCACACCGCGCCGGGACGTCCGCACATCGCGACGCCGCCCACGTCGCGGCCGCAGCAGCGCTACCCGACCGGTACGCAGCAGGGGTATCCGCCGTCGTCGCAGCAGCGGTACCCGACGGGTCCGGCATCGCATCAGACGCGGCCGCCGATGTCGCAGCCGATCTCGCAGCAGTCCAGTGAGCCGGTCACCCGCATGGGGCCGACGGCGGCGCCGCGCTCGAGCGACGGCGGCAATCTGGCCACCAGCATGCTCAAGATCCTGCGGCCCGGACGCACGCCGGAGACGCCGGCGGGAGCGGTGAAGATCGGTCGCGCGACCGACAACGACATCGTGATCCCCGACGTGCTGGCCGGGCGACACCACGCCTCGCTGGTGTCGACCGCGCAGGGCACCGAGATCGTCGACAACCGCAGCATCAACGGCACCTTCGTCAACGGTTCGCGGGTCGATTCGGCGTTGCTCCAAGAGGGCGACACCGTCACGATCGGCAACGTCGACCTGGTATTCAGCGGCGGCACACTGGTCCGGCGCACCGAGACCGCGGCCGCGACGGCCACCGGCGGCCTCGACGTGCACGGTGTCACCTGGACGATCGAGAACAACAAGACGCTGCTGGACAACATCTCCCTGACGGCGCGGCCGGGCACGCTCACCGCGGTGATCGGCCCGTCGGGCGCGGGCAAGTCCACCTTCGCCCGGCTGGTGGCCGGCTACACCCATCCGTCCAGCGGAACGGTCACGTTCGAGGGCCACAACGTGCACGCCGAGTACGCCTCGCTGCGCTCCCGCATCGGGATGGTGCCGCAGGACGACGTCGTGCACGGGCAGCTGACCGTGCGTCAGGCGCTGATGTACGCCGCCGAGCTGCGGCTGCCGCCGGACACCACCAAGGCCGACCGCGAACAGGTCGTCATGCAGGTGCTCGAGGAACTCGAGATGACCAAGCACCTCGAGACCCGGGTCGACAAGCTCTCCGGCGGTCAGCGCAAGAGGGCATCCGTGGCGCTCGAGCTGCTGACCGGGCCGTCGCTGCTGATCCTCGACGAGCCCACCTCGGGTCTGGACCCGGCGCTCGACCGCCAGGTGATGACGATGCTGCGCCAGCTGGCCGACGCGGGTCGCGTCGTGCTGGTGGTCACGCACTCGCTGACCTACCTCGACGTCTGCGATCAGGTGCTGCTGCTGGCGCCGGGCGGGAAGACCGCTTTCTGCGGGCCGCCGGCGAAGATAGGCGCGGCGATGGGCACGACCAACTGGGCCGACATCTTCAGCACGGTGGCCGGCGATCCCGACGCGGCCCAACAGCGGTGGCTCGAACTCAACGGCCCGCCACCCGCCCAACCGCCGGCCGATCAACCGGCCGACCTCGGCGAGCCGTCGAAAACCAGTCTGCGAAGGCAGTTCTCGACGATCGCGCGGCGCCAGATCCGGCTCATCGTTTCCGACCGCGGCTACTTCATCTTCCTTGCGCTGTTGCCGTTCATCATGGGCACGCTGTCGCTCTCGGTGCCGGGCACCGTCGGCTTCGGCGTCCCGAACCCGATGGGCGACGCACCCAACGAGCCGGGCCAGGTGTTGGTGCTGCTCAACGTCGGTGCGATCTTCATGGGCACGGCGCTTACCATCCGCGACCTCATCGGCGAGCGCGCGATCTTCCTTCGCGAGCAGGCTGTCGGCCTGTCCACCACCGCGTACCTGCTGGCGAAGGTCTGCGTCTACTCGATCTTCGCGATCATCCAGTCCGCCATCGTCACCGGTATCACGATTGCGGGCAAGGGATTCGGCGAGGGCGCGGTCGAAAAGGGTTCGGTGCTGGGCAATCCGTCGCTCGAGCTGTTCTTCGGGATGGCCGCGACGACGGTGACCGCGGCGATGGTCGGCCTCGCATTGTCGGCGCTGGCCAAGACCAGCGAGCAGATCATGCCGCTGCTGGTGATCGCGATCATGTCGCAGCTGGTGTTCTCCGGCGGCATGATCCCCGTGACGGGCCGCATCGGCCTCGACCAGATGTCATGGATCACCCCGGCCCGCTGGGGCTTCGCCGCGTCGGCGTCGACGGTGGACCTGATCAGACTCGTGCCCGGACCGCTGACGCCGAAAGACTCGCACTGGGAACACACCGGTGGCACCTGGCTTTTCGACATGGGGATGCTCGCGGCCCTCAGCATCGGCTATCTGACGTTCGTGCGGTGGAAGATCCGGCTGAAGGGCGCCTGAGCGCTCCTCTGACCTACGGGTGGCTGGCCGTCCTGTTGGTCACGACACGGCTGCAGCGGGCGGCAGGGCGGAAGCGGTCACGCTTGCTGCGCCAGCAGTCGACGAATCTGCATCACCTGTCGCGGGAGCCGCTGCGGGTGCTGGTCGCCAGCCTCTTCTGGCTCGACGGACGACGCTGGTGGCCTTATGTACCGGTGTACGCGGCGGTGCTGGCGCCCGCCGAGCGGAGGATGGGGTCAGGCCGGTGGCTGCTGGTCGGGCTGACCGCGCACATCGTCGGGACGGTGGCGGGGCAGGGATATCTTCGCCGGTCGATCCGGACCGGGCAGGCGCCGTCCCGGCTGGAGAACGCACGCGATGTCGGAGTCAGTTACTTCGTCCTGGGAGTCGCCGGTGCGGCGTCGCGGTACCTCCCCCGCCGGTATCGCGCCGGCGCGCAGGTGCTGGGTGCCGGTGCGCTCGTCGTCGACGTCGTCGTCCAGCCGACCTATACGGAGGTGGGCCACCTGACGGCGTTTCTGACGGGATTGGGTCTGACGCGCCTGGCGCGATAGTCGCCTCGGAGTTGTCCCCAGAGTCGGAATCGCCGCTGTTGCGTGTCGTACCCCTCTGCAATAATCGAATGTATGTTCGATCCAGCGCAGGCGAGTTTCGATGAG
>NZ_JAUMSQ010000304.1:0-2276 GCF_030519285.1 Mycolicibacterium arseniciresistens | reverse complement strand
CCGCACGGTGCCGGTCGTGGTGCACGAGGCCAACGCCAGCGCCGGGTGGGCGAACAAGGTGGGCGCCCGCTCGGCCCGCCGGGTGCTGGCCGCGGTGTCCGATCCCGGTCTCGGTGACGTCGAGGTCGTCGGTGTCCCGGTGCGTGCGGCGATCACGTCGCTGAACCGGGCCGCGCTGCGCGCCGAGGCACGCGCATACTTCGGCTTCGGCGAGCACGACCCGGTGCTGCTGGTCTTCGGCGGGTCCCAGGGCGCGCAGTCGCTCAACCGTGCGGTGTCCGGAGCCGCCGAAGCCCTTGCCGCGGCCGGTGTCTCGGTGCTGCACGCCTACGGCCGCAAGAACACCCTCGACGTCCGCGAGCCGACGGGTGGCGGCGCCCGCTATGTCGCGGTGCCGTACCTGGACCGGATGGACCTGGCCTACGCCGCTGCCGACCTGGCCATCTGCCGCTCCGGCGCGATGACCGTCGCGGAGGTCACCGCGGTCGGACTGCCCGCTGTCTACGTGCCGCTGCCGATCGGCAACGGCGAGCAGCGGCTCAACGCACTCCCGGTGGTCGGCGCGGGCGGCGGCCTGCTCGTCGACGACGCCGATCTGACACCGGCATTCGTGGCCGACACGGTCGCCGGCCTGCTCACCGACACCGGGCGGCTGCAGACGATGACCGCGGGCGCGGCGCTGGCGGGACACCGCGACGCCGCCACGCAGGTCGCCAGGGTGGCGCTCGAGGTGGCGGGCCGGTGAGCGGCGCGCCGCTGCCCGAGGAACTGCGCCGGGTGCACATGGTGGGCATCGGCGGCGCCGGGATGTCAGGGATCGCCCGCATCCTGCTCGACCGGGGCGGCCTGGTCTCGGGCTCCGACGCCAAGGAGTCGAGGGCGGTGGCCGCGCTTCGCGCCCGCGGCGCCTCGATCCGGATCGGACACGACGAGTCCTCGCTCGACCTGCTGCCCGGCGGGCCGACCGCCGTGGTCACCACGCACGCGGCGATCCCCAAGACGAACCCGGAACTCGTCGCGGCGCACCGGCGCGGGATCCCGGTGATCCTGCGGCCGGTGGTGCTGGCCAAGCTGATGGACGGGCACACCACGCTGATGGTGACCGGGACAGCCGGTAAGACCACCACCACGTCGATGCTCATCGTGGCCCTGCAGCACTGCGGGTTCGACCCGTCCTTCGCCGTCGGCGGCGACCTCGGCGAGGCGGGGACGAACGCGCATCACGGCAGCGGCGCCTACTTCGTCGCCGAAGCCGACGAGAGCGACGGATCGCTGGTGCAGTACCAGCCCGACATCGCCGTGGTGACCAACATCGAGGCCGACCACCTGGACTTCTTCGGCAGCGAAGAGGCCTACGTCGCGGTGTTCGACGCCTTCATGCAGCGGCTCAAGCCAGGGGGCGCGGTGGTGGTCTGCGTCGACGACGCCGGCGCCGCTGCCTTCGCCGAACGAACTGCCGCGCAAGGGATCCGGGTGCTGCGCTACGGCAGCGGCGATCAGCCCGGCCTGGCCGGGGCGCTGCTGGACTGGTACCAGCAGGGCACCAGTGCGGTGGCCACCGTGCAGCTCGCGGGGGAGCGCAGCCCGCGCACGATGCGGCTGGCGGTGCCCGGCAGGCACATGGCGCTCAACGCGCTGGCCGCGTTGTTGGCGGCGATGCAGGCCGGGGCCGCGGCGGACGTCGTGCTTGAGGGCCTGGCCGAGTTCGAGGGCGTCCGGCGCCGCTTCGAGTTGGTCGGAACGGCTTCTGGGACCAGGGTCTTCGACGACTACGCCCATCACCCGACGAAGGTCGCGGCCGCGCTGACGGCGGCGCGTGGGCTGGCGGAGGAGTCGAACGGCCGCGTCGTCGTGGTCTTCCAGCCGCACCTGTATTCGCGCACCGAGGCGTTCGCGCAAGAGTTCGGCCGTGCTCTCGACGCCGCCGACGTGGTGTTCGTGCTCGACGTCTACGGCGCCCGCGAGCGGCCGCTGCCCGGCGTCAGCGGGGCGACGGTGGCCGAGCACGTGAGCGTGCCGGTGACCTATCTCCCGGACTTCTCGGCGGTGGCCGAGCGGGTGGCCGACACCGCCCGGCAGGGTGACGTGGTGCTCACGATGGGTGCCGGCGACGTGACCATGCTCGCACCGGAAATTCTGACTGCGCTGCGGGCGAAGGCCAATCGCATCGCCCCGCCGCCGCGAACGGAGCGGTGATGACCGAGCCGACGCAGGACGACGGCCCGCCCGCCGAACCATCGGAGGCCCCGGAGGACCGGGCGGCCGACGCGCCCGAG
>NZ_JAUMSQ010000303.1:0-8105 GCF_030519285.1 Mycolicibacterium arseniciresistens | reverse complement strand
CGCCCGGCAGGGTGACGTGGTGCTCACGATGGGTGCCGGCGACGTGACCATGCTCGCACCGGAAATTCTGACTGCGCTGCGGGCGAAGGCCAATCGCATCGCCCCGCCGCCGCGAACGGAGCGGTGATGACCGAGCCGACGCAGGACGACGGCCCGCCCGCCGAACCATCGGAGGCCCCGGAGGACCGGGCGGCCGACGCGCCCGAGGACGCGAACCTCCCGCCCGCCGCGGGGGAGGACTTCGAGGGTCCGCGCCGGCGGGCCCGCCGCGAGCGCGAGGAGCGCCGCGCCGCGCAGGAACGGGCCACGGCCATCGAACAGGCCAGGCGCGAGGCCAGGCGCAAGGCCCTCGGGGCGCCCGTCGACACGCCGAAAACCCTTGGCCGGGGAACGGTTCGGGGCCTGAAGGTGCTGTTGTGGTCCGCACTGATCTCGGTGCTGGCGGTGTCACTGGGCCTGCTGCTGTACTTCACGCCGGTCATGTCGGCGCGCAGCATCGTGATCACCGGCATCGGAGCGGTGACGCAGGAGGAGGTGCTCGCCGCGGCCGCGGTGCCCGCGGGGACGCCGCTGCTGCAGGTCGACACCGACGCGGTGGCCGAGCGCGTCGCGACCATCCGCCGGGTGGCCGCCGCCCGGGTGCAGCGCGAGTACCCGTCCACGCTGCGGATCACGGTGGTGGAGCGGGTGCCGGTGGTGGTCAAGGACCTTCCGGACGGCCCGCATCTCTTCGACCGCGACGGCGTCGACTTCGCGACCGCGCCGCCGCCCCCGACGCTGCCCTACCTCGACGCCGAGAATCCCGGTCCCAGCGATCCGGCGACGCAGGCCGCGCTGGAAGTGATGACCGCGCTGCCGCCGGAGGTGGCCGGCCAGGTCGGGCGGATCGCGGCGCCGTCGGTCGCGGCGATCACTCTGACGCTGACCGACGGCCGGGTGGTGGTGTGGGGCACCAACGACCGCACCGAGGAGAAGGCGCTCAAACTGGCCGCCCTGCTCACTCAGCCGGGCCAGACCTACGACGTCTCCAGTCCCGATTTGCCGACGGTCAAGTAACGCCCGCCGCAACGCCGCCGCACGCGGGCGATTGAAATTCGTCAGATCCGCACCGGCGCGCCTGCATGGTCAATGCCGGGGCCGGCCATACCGTTCTGTTTGCACGGCGCTACTTGACATAACTCTAAGCCTCACGTTGAGGTTGAGAGTTTGCCAACCGGAGTCGGACCAGTCGTACAGGAAGGCGAACGATGACCCCCCCGCATAACTACCTCGCCGTCATCAAGGTCGTCGGCATCGGCGGCGGCGGCGTCAACGCCGTCAACCGGATGATCGAACAGGGCCTCAAGGGCGTCGAGTTCATCGCGATCAACACCGATGCGCAGGCGCTGCTGATGAGCGACGCCGACGTCAAGCTCGACGTCGGCCGCGACTCCACCCGAGGGCTGGGTGCGGGCGCCGACCCCGAGGTCGGCCGAAAAGCCGCCGAGGACGCCAAGGACGACATCGAGGAGCTGATCCGCGGCGCGGACATGGTCTTCGTCACCGCAGGAGAGGGCGGTGGCACCGGCACCGGTGGCGCACCGGTGGTGGCCAGCATCGCGCGCAAGATGGGCGCGTTGACGGTCGGCGTGGTGACGCGGCCGTTCTCCTTCGAGGGCAAGCGCCGCAGCAACCAGGCCGAGACGGGCATCGCCTCACTGCGCGAGAGCTGCGACACCCTGATCGTGATCCCGAACGATCGGCTGCTGCAGATGGGCGACGCCGCGGTGTCGCTGATGGACGCGTTCCGCAGTGCCGACGAGGTGCTGCTCAACGGCGTTCAGGGCATCACCGACCTGATCACCACGCCGGGCCTGATCAACGTCGACTTCGCCGACGTCAAGGGCGTGATGAGTGGTGCGGGCACCGCACTGATGGGCATCGGTTCGGCACGGGGCGACGGCCGTGCGCTCAAGGCCGCCGAGATCGCGATCAACTCACCGCTGCTCGAGGCGTCGATGGAAGGTGCGCAGGGCGTGCTGCTGTCGGTCGCCGGCGGCAGTGACCTCGGCCTGTTCGAGATCAATGAGGCCGCATCGCTGGTGCAGGATTCCGCGCATCCCGAGGCCAACATCATCTTCGGCACGGTGATCGACGACTCGCTCGGTGACGAGGTCCGGGTGACGGTGATCGCGGCGGGCTTCGACGCCGCCGGACCGAGCCGCAAGCCCGTGGTGGGCGCGGGTCAGGCGATCGCGCCGGGACGGGCGGGCAAGGTGACCTCACCGCTGTTCGATCCGGCCGATCCCGCGAGCGTGCCGCTGCACACCAATGGTGCGACGGTCAGAATCGGCGGCGACGACGGCGGCATCGCCGACGACGACGTCGACGTGCCGCCCTTCATGCGCCACTGAGCCGTTCACGTCCCGTGCCGTCCGGCGATACTGGTTCCGTGACCGTCCGGGTTCGGCGGGTGACCACCACCCGCGCCGGCGGCGTCTCGGCGCCGCCCTTCGACACCTTCAATCTCGGCGACCACGTCGGCGACGATCCCGGCGCCGTGGCGGCCAACCGCAGACGGCTCGCGTCGGCGACCGGCCTCGGCGCCGACCGGGTGGTGTGGATGAACCAGGTGCACGGCGACCGGGTGGTGGTCGTGGACGATCCGGCGCAGGCCGCAGCGGGTCCGATCGGAAATACCGACGCGCTGGTGACCGGACTCCCGAGATTGGCTCTGGCCGTGGTCACCGCCGATTGCGTTCCGGCATTAATGGCCGACGCGCGCGCGGGTGTGGTCGCCGCCGTGCACGCCGGACGGGTCGGCGCCGCGAAGGGTGTCGTGCTGCGCACCGTCGAGGCGATGCGTGAACTCGGCGCCCGCACCGGGGACATCTCGGTATTCCTCGGCCCGGCCGTCAGCGGAGCCAATTACGAGGTGCCCGCCGAGATGGCCGACGAGGTGGAGGCCCTGCTGCCGGGCAGTCGCACCACCACCGCCCGCGGCACCGTCGGCCTCGATCTGCGGGCCGGAATCGCAAGGCAGTTAACGGGTTTGGGTGTCACCGCCATCGACGTGGATCCGCGCTGCACGGTGGCGGACAAGAATCTCTTCAGTCACCGCCGTGGCGCCCCGACCGGCAGGCTGGCGTCGCTGGTGTGGATGGAGTGAGCGCCGTGACCACGGCAAGGGAGAGCGAATTGCAGGCGTCGCTCGCCGCGGTGCGCGCGCGGCTGGAGCGGGCCGCGGCGGACGCCGGGCGCAATGCCGGCGAAATCGAATTACTTCCGGTCACAAAATTCTTCCCGGCATCCGATGTATTGCTTTTGCATCGAATGGGCTGCACCGAATTCGGTGAATCCCGCGAACAGGAAGCGTCCGGAAAAGCGGCCGAAGTCGCCGCCGAATTGGGCGGGCAAGCCGTTCGCTGGCACATGGTCGGCCGCATCCAGCGCAACAAGGTGCGGGGGATCGCCGACTGGGCTCACAGCGCGCACTCCGTCGACGACCTCCGGGTGGCCGACGGGCTGGACCGGGCCGTGGGCCGGGCGCTGGACGACGGCCGCCGGGCCGAACCGCTGCAGGTCTTCCTCCAGATCAGTCTCGACGGCGATGCCGGCCGCTCCGGTGTCGACGTGCGCAGGCCGGACCTCGTCGACGAACTGGCCGACGCCATCGACGCCGCGGCGGGCCTGCGGCTGGTCGGCCTGATGGGCATTCCGCCGCTCGACGCGGACCCCGCCGCGGCGTTCGCGAGGCTCGCGGCCGAGCGCGAGCGGATCCAGCAGCGGTATCCGCAGCGCATCGGGTTGTCCGCGGGGATGTCCGGCGACCTCGAAGTGGCGGTGCGACATGGTTCCACGTGTGTGCGTGTCGGAACCGGCCTTCTGGGACAACGACCGCTAACGTCACCATGAGTAGTCACACCAGTCACATCTTCATCACAGACACCAAGCTCCGGAGTCATCAGAAGGGTCGCGCGATGAGCACACTGCACAAGGTCAAGGCCTACTTCGGTATGGCGCCCATGGATGACTACGACGACGAGTACTACGAGGACGACGACCGCGGCGCGGCGCGTGCCTACGGTCCCCGCCGCCCACGTGAAGAGCGATTCGACGAGGAGGGATACGGCCGCGGTTATGACGACCGGCCGGCCGCCCGCGAGTACGACGAGCCCCCCGGCTACCGCGCCGGCTACGACGAACCACGCTTCGAGCCCCGACTGCGCGGTCCGCGCGAGTTCGACCGGGCCGCCCCGAGGCTGGGTGCGCTGCGCGGGTCGACCCGCGGCGCGCTCGCGATGGACCCGCGCCGGATGGCCGAGTTGTTCGACGCGGGCAGCCCGCTGGCGAAGATCACCACGCTGCGGCCGAAGGACTACAGCGAGGCCCGCACCATCGGCGAGCGGTTCCGCGACGGCACCCCGGTGATCATGGACCTGGTGTCGATGGACAACGCCGACGCTAAGCGGCTGGTCGACTTCGCGGCCGGGCTCGCGTTCGCGCTGCGCGGCTCGTTCGACAAGGTCGCCACCAAGGTGTTCCTGCTGTCGCCGGCCGACATCGATGTCAGCGCCGAAGAACGCAGGCGCATCGCCGAGGTCGGCTTCCACGCCTATCAGTAGGCCGGCTCGTCGGTGGGTCCGCCGATCGGTAGGCCCTGCCTCCGACGGGTAGGCTGGCGTCGCGCCCGAGGCCGCTGACTGGCCGCGGGCGCTGACTCCTGTATCGAATGTCACACATCTGCCCGTAGTGAGGACGGCTGTCGTTGTCGCTCTTCTTCGAAATTCTCGGTTTCGCGCTGTTCGTCTTCTGGCTTCTGTTGATCGCCCGGGTCGTGGTCGAGTTCATCCGATCCTTCTCGCGCGACTGGCATCCCAAGGGCGTGACAGTGGTGATCCTCGAGGTGATCATGACGCTCACCGATCCGCCGGTGCGGCTGCTGCGACGCCTCATTCCCCAGCTCACGATAGGTGCGGTGCGCTTCGACCTGTCGATCATGGTGCTGCTGCTGGTGGCGTTCATCGGCATGCAGCTGGCGTTCGGCGCCGCGGCCTGACGCCGGCCCCCGGCGGGTCGCGGGCGGGGTGCCCGGACCGTTGGCGCGGTGTTTGCCGAGGTCTCCGAATTGCGTTGCAACATTGAAATTCGTTCTTAAAATTCGGCCTCGACTGCAACCGCCGGGTCTGGTGTGACAGGATGGACGCCAGTTGCGAACAGGTCAGGCTTTACACTTTGAGATCGGTTGACGGTCCAGACTCCAAGGGGGCAGACAATGCCGCTCACACCTGCCGACGTTCATAATGTCGCGTTCAGCAAGCCACCCATCGGCAAGCGCGGCTACAACGAGGACGAGGTCGATGCATTCCTCGATCTGGTTGAGAACGAGCTGACGCGACTCATCGAGGAGAACGCGGATCTGCGCCAGCGGGTCGCCGAACTCGATTCAGAACTCGCTTCCGCCCGCTCCGGCAACGGCGCGCAGTCGACGCAGTCGACTCAGGCGATCCCGCTCTACGAGCCGGAGCCCGAGCCGGCGCCTGCGCCGCCCCCGCAGCCCGTGTACGAGGCGCCGCCGGTCGTGCAGCAGGCCGCGCCCAACGAGGACCAGGCCATGAAGGCGGCCAAGGTGCTGAGCCTGGCGCAGGACACGGCCGACCGACTGACCAGCACGGCCAAGGCCGAGTCCGACAAGCTGCTGTCGGATGCGCGCGCCCAGGCCGATGCGATGGTCAGCGAGGCCCGCATCACCGCGGAGAACACCGTCACCGAGGCGCGCCAGCGCGCCGACGCGATGCTGGCCGACGCACAGACACGCTCCGAGACCCAGCTGCGGCAGGCTCAGGAGAAGGCCGACGCCCTGCAGGCCGACGCCGAGCGCAAGCACTCCGAGATCATGGGCACCATCAACCAGCAGCGCACGGTGCTCGAGGGGCGGCTGGAACAGCTGCGCACCTTCGAGCGCGAGTACCGGACCAGGCTGAAGACGTACCTGGAGTCACAGCTCGAAGAGCTCGGCCAGCGCGGGTCGGCGGCGCCCGTCGACTCCAGCGCCAACAACGACGGCGGCGGCTTCAACCAGTTCAACCGGGGCAACAACTGATCCGCGATAGGTGATCGATGCTCATCATTGCGCTCGTCCTGGCCGTCGTCGGCCTCGCCGCACTGGTGACCGCGGTGGTCACCAGCAATGAGCTGATCGCCTGGGTCTGCATCGCCGCCAGTGTCATCGGGGTGGTGCTGCTCATCGTGGACGCCTTGCGCGAGCGCTCGCGGCGCGACGGTGGCGGCGGGGGATCCGACGACGAGCAGGAGACTGCCGAGTTCGACGCCGAGTATCCCGACGAGACCGTGCCTGCCGACGACGTCTCCACGGATGTGCACGCGGACCGCGATCGCGAGACCGATCTGGACGCGGACACCACCGCGGTGCCGATCGACCAACGTGACGACGAGGTCGCCCGCGAGGATCGCCGCTAGACCGTCGGCGTGCCGAGCAGTTCTCGCACCTCGTCGTCGGTGACCTGATGGAAGTCGGCGAACACCTGGCCGACCGCCTCGAATCCCGGCGGCATCGCCGCGCACACCACGTCGTCGGCCTCCTGGCCGATGTTGCGACAGGCCGACGCGGGTCCGACGGGCACGGCCACCACGATCCGCGCCGGCCCGACACTGCGCACCGCCCGCACCGCGGCCAGCATGCTCGCCCCGGTCGCGATGCCGTCGTCGACGAGGATCACGGTCCTGCCAGCCACTTCCACCGGTGGCCGGCCACCGCGGTAGGCATGTTCGCGGCGAGCCAGTTCCGCCGTCTCCCGTTCGACCGCGGCCTGCAGATCCGCCTCACTGATGCCGAGGCTGCGTACCAGCCGGTCGTTCACGACGATGCCACCGCCGGTGGCGATGGCGCCCATCGCCAACTCCTCCCAGCGGGGCACGCCGAGCTTGCGGACGAGGAAGACGTCGAGCGGCGCCCGCAGCGCCGCTGCCACCTCCCAGCCGACCGGGACGCCGCCGCGCGCGAGACCGAGGACCAGCAGACCGCTCGTGTCGCGGTAACCCGAGAGGTCACGGGCCAGCACGCGCCCGGCCTCCGACCGGTCCCGGAAGGTGCGCCTGTCATCGCGGTGGGCGGCCCTGGCACCCATCCCGACGGGGTACCCGTAACGCAAGCCGCTCACCGCGGCTATCCGTGACGCCCTCGGCTACGAATGAGGTTCGGGTCCCGACGCAAGGAGAAGCATGGGCATCGAGTTCGAGAGTGTCGTCGACCATCCGCTGGACGAGGTGTTCGCCTGGCACGGCAGGCCAGGCGCGATGTCCCGGCTGGTACCGCCCTTCGCACCGATGAAGGTGGTCGCGGAGACCGACTCGCTGGCCGACGGTCGTGCGGTGCTGGGTCTGCCCGGCGGACTGCGATGGGTGGCACAGCACCAGGCCGACGAGTACGACCCACCGCACCGGTTCGTCGACGTGCTCTCCTCCGACGGTGCGGCGTCGTGGCCGCCGCGGGCGATCGGCTGGTGGCGGCACACGCACGACTTCGCCGCGGAGTCGCCGGAGTCGACGCGCGTGCACGACCGGGTCGACACGACGGTGCCCGGTCGGGCGTTGCGTTCGATGTTCGTCTACCGGCACCGGCAGCTCGCCGACGACCTGGCCGCGCACCGCGACGCCGCGGCGGCGGGCACCGGCGCACTCGTCGTGGCCGTCACCGGCGCATCCGGACTGGTCGGGGCGGCGCTGACCGCGATGCTGACCTCCGGCGGACACCGGGTCATCCGGCTCGTGCGCCGCGATCCACGCAGCTCCGACGAACGGCGCTGGGATCCCGAACGCCCGGCCCCCGGACTGCTGAGCGGCGTCGACGCCGTCGTGCACCTGGCCGGTGAGTCCATCGCCGGGCGCTTCACCGCCGCGCACCGGGCGGCGGTGCGCGGCAGCCGGATCGGGCCGACCCGCAGGCTCGCCGAGGCGGCGGCGGGTACCGACGGTGGGCCGCGGGTGTTCGTCAGCGCATCGGCGATCGGCTACTACGGCTTCGACCGGGGCGACGAGGTGCTGACCGAGCAGGCCGCACAGGGCAGCGGCTTCCTGGCCGACGTGGTCGCCGAGTGGGAGGCTGC
>NZ_JAUMSQ010000302.1:0-10388 GCF_030519285.1 Mycolicibacterium arseniciresistens | reverse complement strand
AGCACCCGCCGGCGGCGGGCATCCGCCGAGAGGCCCGTGCCGAGCCGCAGGCCGGTGACCTCCGCCAGCACCGCGCCGGTCTCGTCGAGGACGTCGAGATCGGCCTCGACCGCGGTCGCGGTGGCGGCTGTCACGGTGACCAGGCAGTAGCGTGCGCCGCGCACCGGGCCGTGGACCCGCAGGCGGCTCACGCCGAGCGGGAGCATGATGGCCCCCGACCGGTCCGCGTGCAGGTGCGGGTGGGCGCCGACGGCCTGGAAGCACGCGTCCAGCAGTGCGGGGTGGATGCCGTACGCGCCCTGCTGCGAGCGCACGGCTCCCGGCAGCGCCACCTCGGCGAGCACCGAGTCGCCCGCATCGGACGTGTGCGCCGCGGTCACGCCGGCGAACGCCGGTCCGTACTGGATGTGGTGTGCGTCGAACCACGCGCGCAGTGCCGGTCCGTCGACCGCCACGGGGTGCGCGGCGAGCAACTGCGCGATGTCGTGGGTGGGCGTGTGGCGTGGCTCCGCAGCCGGAGCCAGCCGGGCGGTGGCGCGGCGGACCCGGTCACCGTCGGCGTAGGTGTCGACGGTGAAGTCGAGTGTCCCGGACGGGGTCATCGTGGCGGCGGCCGACACCGGGGTGGCGTCGTCGAGCAACAGCATCTCGTCGAAGGTCAGGTCGCACACTTCGGCGGTGTCGCCGAGCGCGGCGCGCGCTGCGGCCAGTGCCATCTCGCAGTAGGCCGCCGCAGGCAGTGCGGCGACGTCGTGCACGCGGTGGTCGGCCAGCCACGCCTGGGCCGCCGTGCCGACGTCGGACTGCCAGACATGGCGCTCCGGTTCCTCGGGCAGTCGCACGTGCGCGCCGAGCAGCGGATGAGCCGCCACAGTCTGCGCGCCCGCCACGGCGCCCCGCGGCGTGGCACTGAGCATCAGACGCGGATGTGTCCACACCGGCAGCGGCGCGTCCACCAGCACGCCGTCGGGGTAGAGCGCGGTGAAGTCGATCTCGGCTCCGGCGCTGAACAGGTCGACCAGGACGTCGCGCAGTCCGTGCGGCGTCTCCTGCCCGCGGCGCATCGTCGCCAGCGCCGCGATCGAGACGTCGAGGGCCTTGGCGTTCTGGTCGACCGCGTGGGTCAGCAGCGGGTGCGGTGAGAGCTCGGCGAAGACGCGGAACCCGTCCTCGAGCGCCGCCTGCACCGCGGCGGCGAACCGCACCGCGTGCCGCAGGTTGTCCGCCCAGTACCAGCCGTCGTAGTCGGCCGGTTCCCGCGGGTCGTAGAGCGTGGCCGAGTAGTACGGGATCGACGGTTCCGACGGCTCGAGGTCCTCGAGGGCGTCGGTGAGTTCGTCGAGGATCGGATCGACCTGCGGCGAGTGCGAGGCGACGTCGACCGCCACCTCCCTGGCCATCACCCCGCGCTCCTCCCAGGCCGCGACCAGAGTGCGGATCGTCGACCTCGCACCGCCGACCACCGCCGACTGCGGCGAGGCGATCACCGACAGCACCACGTCGGCGGCTCCGGCGGCGGCCAGTTCGGAGAGCACCTGCTGGGCGGGCAGTTCCACCGAGGCCATCGCACCCGGTGCCGCGCCCGAGTCGGCGACGGCCTGCATCAGCCGGGACCGCCTGCAGATCACGGCCACACCGTCGGCGAGTGTGAGGACGCCGGCGACGACGGCTGCCGCCGCCTCGCCCATCGAGTGCCCGATCACCGCTGCTGGCCGAACCCCGTATCCGGCAAGCGTTCTCGCGAGGGCGACCTGGACGGCGAACACGGTGGGCTGTACCCGGTCGATGCCGGTGACCGTCTCGGGCGCCGACATCGCCTCGGTCACCGAGAAACCCGACTCCCGGGCGATCAGCGGCTCGACCTCGGCGACGGCCTCGGCGAAGCGCGGCTCGGCGGCCAGCAGCGCCGCACCCATCGCGGCCCACTGCGACCCCTGGCCGGAGAACACCCATACGGCGCCCTGACCGGTGTCGGCTGCCGGCGTCTGCGGCGGGGTGTCGCCCGCCGCCACCCGACGCAGGGCATCGACGAGTTCGGTTGCGCTGCCCGCCAACACCGCGGTGCGCACGGTGCGGTGCGCACGGCGGCGGGCGAGCGTGTAGGCCAGGTCCCGGAGATCCGCGGGGTCGCCGCCGATCCGGGCGTCGACCCAGTCGGCGAGCCGTGCCGCCGTCTGCCGCAACGACTCCGGCGAGGTGGCCGACAGCGGGAACAACCACGGTGCGCTCAGGTCGCGTGCGGTCGAGTCGTTCTCCTCGACGATCCGGGGTGCGGCCACGCTCGGGGCCTGTTCGACGACCAGGTGCACATTCGTTCCGGACAGGCCGTAGGACGACACGGCGGCCCGGCGCGGGTGGTCGTCCTCGACGGGCCACGGCGTCGCCGTCTGCGGCACGAACAGCCCGGTCTGCACCTCCGCCATCTGTTCGGGTAGCCGGTTGAAGTGCAGGTTCGGCGGCACCTGCGCGTGTTGCAGCGCCAGTACCGCCTTCATCAGGCCGAGCGCACCCGACGCCGACTGGGCGTGTCCGAGGTTCGTCTTGGCCGACCCGAGGACGCACCGTCCGGCCGTGCCGTAGACCTTCGCGAGGCTGGTGTATTCGATGGGGTCGCCGACCGGGGTTCCGGTGCCGTGCGCCTCGACGTAACCGACGGTGACCGGGTCGACGCCGCCCGCGGCGAGCGCGGCCCGGTAAACCGACTCCTGAGCGGCCGGCGACGGAGTGGCGATGTTGACCGTGCGGCCGTCCTGGTTCGTCGCGGTGCCGCGGATCACCGCGAGCACCCGGTCCCCGTCGTCCAGCGCATCCGGCAGCCTCTTGAACAGCAGCATCACCGCTGCCTCACCGGAAACGAAGCCGTCGGCGTCGGCGTCGAACGCCCGGCACCGACCGGTCGCGGAGAGCATGCCCTGCGCCGAGCCCGAGGCCATCTTGCGGGGCTCGAGCAGCACGTTGACCCCACCGGCCAGCGCCATGCTGCTCTCGCCGTCGTGCAGGCTCCGGCACGCCATGTGCACCGCGAGCAGCGCCGACGAGCATGCGGAGTCGACGGTGAAGGCCGGGCCGTGCACGCCGAGGTGGTAGGCGATCCGTCCGGAGGCCAGACCGTAATTGCTGCCGGTGAACCCGTAGGGTCCGGCGATGGCGTCGGCCTCGGCGGTGACCAACTGGTAGTCGTTGTGCGTCATGCCGACGAAGACGCCGGTCTGGCTGCCGGCCAGCGATGCGGGTGCAATACCGGCGTGTTCGACCGCCTCCCATGCTGTTTCGAGGAGCAGGCGGTGCTGCGGGTCGATGGCGGTCGCTTCGCGCTCGCTGATGCCGAAGAAGTCGGCGTCGAATCCACCGACGTCGTCGAGGAAGCCGCCCCATTTGGACACAGACCGGCCGGGCACACCGGGCTCCGGATCGTAGAAGTCGTCGGCATCCCACCGGTCGGCCGGCACCTCGGTGACCAGGTCACTGCCGCGCAGCAGGGCCTCCCACAGTTCGGCGGGCGACTCGATACCGCCGGGCAGCCGGCACGCCATCCCGACGACGGCGATGGGCGTCATGGGCCTGTCGATCACGAAGCTCCTACCTCTTCTGGCATCCAGGACATCTGCAGGTCACGCCAACGGCAAAGTCAATTGCGGCAAGTTAGCACAACCTAAAGGGGCGTGCGAACCGTACGTGTCCCGGGCCGGGCCGAAGGCAGGCAGTCGAAAGACGCTGCTCAGCGGGCATTTCAGCGGGTTCAACAACGGTTACCGCCCAATCGGAACGCAAGTATGGCAACGAACCCGCACGGTTGCGCACCGGCGGCCAGCAAAGGAACTGATCTTGGACTTCGCGGGCGAAACCGCCCGTCGCGGCGCTCGGCGTTACTTGCAAAGGGGAAGATTAGCGCCTTCGCTACCGGGTATGAGGGCTACCTTTCGGCGCCGCCGGGTCGGCCGCCGACGAGTGCGCCATGAACCGGCGTGAGGAGGCTAGGACTTGTCGTCGGTGAAGACCGCGGGGCGTCGTTGCGCGCGCGCCGCCACCGCCTCCTCGAAGTTGGCGGTCAGCAGTCGCACGAACAGCTGGCCCAGCCCCTCGGCCTGCATGTGCCCCTCGAGGCTGCCGGCGTCCAGCCCGGACCACAGCGTGCGCTTGGTCAGCTCGACACCGGGCCGGGAGAACGCGGCGATGCGTTCGGCCATGTCGAAGCACACCTCGAGCAGTTCGTCCTCCGGCACCGTCCGGGAAACCAGGCCGATCCGCTCGGCCTCTGCGCTGTCGACGTCGCGACCGGTGAGCATGATCTCGAACGCCCGCGACGAGCCGATCGCGCGGGGCAGCAGATAGGACAGACCCAACTCGCTGGCCGTCAGGCCGTTGTTGATGCCCGCGGCACGGAAATAGGCACCGGTCGCCGCGACGCGGATGTCGGCGGCCAGCGCCAGGCAGAGACCGCCGCCGATCGCGGCGCCGTTCACCGCCGCGATCACCGGCTGGTGGAGCTTGCGCAGCGCCAGGATCACCTCGTCGAGGACCTCCATGGACCGCAGCGCGAACGTCGGCCGGGTCAGCCCGTCGATGTGCGGCACCGAACCCGCCGACTTGTGGTCCGCGCCGGAGGAGAACCCGCGGCCCGCGCCGGTCAGCACCACCGCGCGCACCGAATTGTCGTGGCTCAGCTCGGCGAGTACGTCGCGCAGCGGCACCATGACGTCGAACGCCATCGAGTTCATGCGTTCGGGCCGGTTGAGGGTCACCAGTGCGACCTGCGGGCGCGGCCGGTCGACGAGGACGAACTGCTGTGCTTCGGTCACCCGAGCACGCTATCGCGGGGCCGTGCACCGGCCCCCGGGCAGCTAGGCCTGCGCGCCGTCGTCCTGGGCGGCGATCGCCGCGTCGACGTCGAACTCCCTGACCTTCTGCACCAGGTCCTCCAGAGCCGCCGGCGGCAACGCGCCGGCCTGGTTGAACACCAGTTTGCCCTTCTTGAAGACCATCAGCGTCGGGATGGAGCGGATGTCGGCGGCCTGCGCCAGCGCCTGCTCGGCCTCGGTGTCCACCTTGGCGTGCACGACGTCGGGGTGCTTCTCGGACGAGGCCGAGAAGGTGGGCGCGAACGCGCGACACGGGCCGCACCACGACGCCCAGAAGTCCACCAGCACGATGTCGTTGTCGTTGATGGTGTCGTTGAACTGCTCTGCGGTGATGTCTTGCGTTGCCACGACTGTCCTAACGTTGGGTTCACCATGCTTGTTCCCCGCGGCCGGCCGGTTCACGCCTGCCCGCCCGCGGGTCAGCGGTCTGATGCGCGGGTCCGGCCCTCGGCGAAGAACTCCGCGACCCGGCGGGCCAGTTCGTCCACGTCGTCGGCGGGGTCGAGCGCCAGCAGCGCTCCGAACGGTGCGTTCCAGAACGCCCCCCGGCGTGCGGTCCACGGGCCGACGTAGGCGTACGGCATCGGGTGGTGGTCGTCGCCGGCGGAGACTCCGTAGTTCACCTCGTCCTCGGTGACCGCGACGTCGAAGTGCTCCGGCCAGAGCACCGGATGCTGTTCGGGCAGAACGTGTTTGATGGCGAATCCGCCGGCGTAGAGGCTGCGGTACAGCAGGTCGGCCGCCGCCGGGTCGATGTCGAGCACCGCGTCGGCGGCCAGCGGGTCGACGACGTCGTAGACGCCTTCGGGTGGGCCCGCCGTGACGCCCGCGGCGGTGGCCAGCGCGCCCACCGGCCCGGCCAGCGCGGCGCTGCCGTGCTGCCACACCAGCTCCGTGCCGTGCACGGCGATCGGCAGCGCGACACCGGTGAAGCCGTCGGGCCGCACCGCCAGGCGGATGGTGCCCGCCGCGCGATGCTGCGGTCCGGCGATCAGGCTCTCGGCGACACCGCGCAGCTGCCTGCGCGTGGCGACGTAATCGGGGCTCATACCGAATGAGTTACCAGGGATCCGGGCCGGCCGTGCGATTACCCGGCGGCGGCGCGATCGGCGTTGGCCAGCAGTCGCCGCTGCCGCCGCGG
The DNA here is from genome assembly GCF_030519285.1 of Mycolicibacterium arseniciresistens. NCBI lineage: Bacteria > Bacillati > Actinomycetota > Actinomycetes > Mycobacteriales > Mycobacteriaceae > Mycobacterium > Mycolicibacterium arseniciresistens. Next base: position 4,388 of record NZ_JAUMSQ010000302.1, on the reverse strand, counting down.
CCACCAGAACACCTCGAGCAGCAGCAGCACCAGGTAGACGGCCGAGACCACGGCGTTGCCCCAGGTGCCGTAGAACGCGTCCCACACGGCCATGCCCACGCCGACGACGAGCACCAGCGGGATCACCCAGCGATACGGCCGTGCCGTCCCGGCAGCCGCGCGCATCCCCGATCCGTACTCGACGAGCGCCTCGGTCAGGCACGGTGACCCGACCGGTTCGCCACGGCGGGCGGCGCGGGCCACGGCCACCCGCTCGTCGGCGGTGAGCGCCGCGGCGCCCGGCCAGAACCGCGCCATGCGGCGTTGCATCCAGATGCCGTAGCCCCCACCGACCACGACGGTGACGACCACGCCGGCCACCAGCAGACCCGAGTCGAGCCAGGCGAGCACGCCGAGGCACACGCCCACTGCGGCGCCGACGGTCAGTGCACGGACGACCGGCCCGCCGCGCCACACCGCCGCAGGAACGGTGACCATTAGGTCATTGTGCCCCGGTGCGGTCCGCTGACCGGTGAAATCGACGCGTCAGACGGTGAAGCCGAGCGCCCGCAGTTGTTCGCGGCCGTCCTCGGTGATCTTGTCCGGGCCCCAGGGCGGATTCCACACCCAGTTGATCTTGATCTCGTTGACCAGCCCCGCGCCCACGAGCGCGTTGCGCGACTGGTCTTCGATCACATCGGTCAACGGGCACGCCGCCGAGGTCAGCGTCATGTCGATCAGCGCGACGTTGCCGCCGTCGCCCTCTTCGATGTTCAGCCCGTACACCAGGCCGAGATCGACGACGTTGATGCCGAGTTCGGGATCGACGACGTCACGCATCGCCTCCTCCAGATCGGCTAACAGCTCATCGGGTGCGGTCATCCTGCCTCCTCGAATTCTTCCGACGCCTGCGCCAGCGCGGCCTTGAAAGCCGTCCAGCCCAGCAGCGCACATTTCACCCTCGCCGGGTATTTGGCCACGCCCGCGAATGCCACGCCGTCGCCGATCACGTCCTCGTCGCCCTCGACGGCGCCACGGGACGACACCATCTCGGTGAACGCCGCGACGGTCGACAGTGCCTGCGCGACACTTTGACCGATCACCTGGTCGGTGAGCACCGACGTCGCGGCCTGGCTGATGGAGCAGCCCTGCCCGTCGTAGGAGATGTCCTCCACCGTCCTGCCGTCGCCGGACAGCGCCACCCGCAGCGTGACCTCGTCACCGCACGTCGGGTTCACGTGATGCACCTCGGCGCCGAAGGGTTCGCGCAGCCCTCGGTGGTGCGGGTGTTTGTAGTGGTCCAGGATCACCTCCTGGTACATCTGCTCCATCCGCACGGTGCGCTCAATCCCGCCCGAAGAACTCGACGGCCCGCTTGATGCCCGCGACCAGCCGGTCCACCTCGTCGGTCGTGTTGTACACCGCGAACGACGCCCTGGCAGTGGCGTGGATGCCGAACCGGCGGTGCAGCGGCCACGCGCAGTGGTGCCCGACCCGCACGGCGACGCCCTCGTCGTCGAGCACCTGCCCCACGTCGTGGGCGTGCACGCCGTCGACGACGAAGCTGACCGGCGAACCGCGGTCGGCCATGTCGGTGGGTCCGACGACCCGGACACCCGGGATGCCGGCCAGCCCGTCGAGCGCGGCTTCGACCAGTCGGGCCTCGTGCGCCTCGACGGCGTCCATGCCCAGTGCGTCGAGATAGCGTGCGGCGGCTGCCAGTCCGACGACCTGCGACGTCATCGGGGTGCCCGCCTCGAAGCGTTGCGGGGCCGGGGCGTAGGTGGTGGCCTCCATCGTGACCGTCTCGATCATCGACCCGCCGGTGATGAAGGGCGGCATCGCGTCGAGCAGCTCACGGCGGCCGTAGAGCACGCCGATCCCGGTGGGGCCCAGCATCTTGTGCCCCGAGAACGCGGCGTAGTCGACGTCGAGCGCGTGGAAGTCGACGGGCTGGTGCGGCACCGACTGGCAGGCGTCGAGCAGTGTGAGCGCGCCCACCTGCTTGGCCCGAGCCACCAGTTCGGCGACCGGGGCGATCGCGCCGGTGACGTTCGAGTGGTGGCTGAACGCGACGATCTTCACGCGCTCGTCGAGCTGCAGCGAGTCGAGGTCGATGCGCCCGTCGTCGGTGACGCCGTACCAGCGCAGCGTGGCACCGGTGCGGCGGGCCAGCTCCTGCCACGGGATGAGGTTCGCGTGGTGTTCGAGCTCGGTGGTGACGATGACGTCTCCGGGCCCGACGGCGCGGCCCCCGAACCTGTTGTCCCCCAGCGCGTACGACACCAGGTTGATCGACTCGGTGGCGTTCTTGGTGAACACCAGCTCGTCGGTGTCGGCCCCGACGAACGCCGCGATGTCGGCGCGGCCCTGCTCGTAGGCGTCGGTGGACTCCTCCATCAGCTGGTGCGCGCCGCGGTGCACCGCGCCGTTGGACGTGGTGAGGAAGTCACGCTCGGCGTCGAGCACCTGCCGCGGCTTCTGCGACGTCGCACCCGAATCGAGGTACGCCAGCTGGTTCCCGCCGCGCATCACCCGCGACAGGATCGGGAAGTCCGCACGCACCGTCTCGAGGTCCACCGCCAGCGCCGGGCGTTCCGTGGAGGCCGTCATCGCGCCGCCTAGGATCCCGCCGCCGGAGCGTGGGTGAAGCGTTCGTAGCCGTTCTCCTCGAGCTCGTCGGCGAGCTCGGGGCCGCCTGACTCGATGATCCGGCCGCCGACGAAGACATGGACGAACTGCGGCTGGATGTAGCGCAGGATCCGGGTGTAGTGCGTGATGAGCAGCACGCCGCCGTTCTCGGCCTCGGCGTAGCGGTTGACACCCTCGCTGACGATGCGCAGCGCATCGACGTCGAGACCCGAGTCGGTCTCGTCGAGAATCGCGATCTTCGGCTTCAGCAGGCCGAGCTGCAGGATCTCGTGACGTTTCTTCTCGCCGCCGGAGAAGCCCTCGTTGACGCTGCGCTCGGAGAACGTCGGGTCGATGTCGAGATCGCTCATCGCGGTCTTGACCTCTTTGACCCAGTGCCGCAGCTTCGGCGCCTCGCCCCGCACGGCGGTGGCCGCGGTGCGCAGGAAGTTCGACATCGACACCCCGGGCACCTCGATCGGGTACTGCATGGCCAGGAACAGTCCGGCCCTGGCGCGCTCGTCGATGCTCATCGCCAGGACGTCCTCGCCGTCCAGCGTGATCGAACCGGACGTCACGGTGTACTTGGGGTGTCCGGCGATCGCGTAGGACAGCGTCGACTTGCCCGACCCGTTGGGCCCCATCACCGCGTGCGTCTCCCCCGACTTCACGGTCAGGTTGACGCCCTTGAGGATCGGGATGTCGGTGCCGTCCTCGGCGGAGACGACGGAGACGTGCAGGTCCTTGACTTCAAGCGTGGTCATGTCAGTTACTTCTCGATTCCGTGATCGCTAGTTCTCGTTCGATGGCGTCGGTGAGGCGCTCGCGCACGGCGGGCACGGCGATCTTGGCGATGATCTCGCCGAAGAATCCGCGCACCACCAGCCGGCGGGCCTGCTCCTCGGGGATGCCGCGGGCCCTCAGGTAGAACAACTGCTCGTCGTCGAAACGGCCGGTGGCACTGGCGTGTCCGGCGCCGACGATCTCACCGGTCTCGATCTCCAGGTTCGGCACCGAATCGGCGCGGGCCCCGTCGGTCAGCACGAGGTTGCGGTTGACCTCGAAGGTGTCGGTGCCGGTGGCCTCGGCGCGGATCAGCACGTCGCCGATCCACACGGTGTGGGCGTCGGGGCGGTCGGAGTCCGGGTCGCCCTGCAGTGCGCCCTTGTAGAGCACGTCGGACTTGCAGTTGGGCTGCGAGTGGTCGACGAGCAGCCGCGACTCGAAGTGCTGGCCGTCGTCGGCGAAGTAGGTGCCGAGCATCTGGGCCTGGCCGCCGGGACCGGCGTACCGCACCGTCGCCGTGGTGCGCACGACGTCCCCGCCGAGGGTGACGTTGACGTGCCCCAGCACGGCGTCGCGCCCCAGCCGGGCGTGGTGGGCGCTGACGTGGACCATGTCGTCGGCCCAGTCGGCGATCCAGATCACCCCGACACCGGCCGAGTCGCCGACGACGATCTCGACGTTGTCGGCATAGGTTCCGCTGCCGCGCAGGTCGACGACGACGATCGCCCTCGCCAGTTCCTCGACGCGGATCTGCAGGTGTCCGTAAGCCACCGCGCCCTCGCCGGGACCGTTGACGACGATCTCGATCGGTTCGGCCACCTCGGTGTCGCGTGCGACCGTCACGATCGTCGCGGACTCGAACGACGAGAAGGCTTGCGCCGCAACGCGATCAGCGGGCACGCCGGCCTGGCCGAGCCGGGCGTCGCCGCGTTGCACCGTCTGGACCGTCACGCCGGGCCGCTCGGTGACCTCGATCGCGGCGCGTCCGGTCG
>NZ_JAUMSQ010000301.1:0-10537 GCF_030519285.1 Mycolicibacterium arseniciresistens | reverse complement strand
CTGCCGGGCCAACTGCTGCCCGCGGTGTCGCGCGAGGTCCTGCGCGCCGGGCCCACCGTGGCGGCGCTGCGGGCGGCCGCCGAACGGATGCGCGACGCTGTGGCATACCTGGCATGACGGCCTGGGCGCCTGACCCCTCCGCTACAGCGGGATCCAGGTGCCGAGGAACCAGAAACCCCACCCGTGACCGTTGCCTGCGGGCATCGGGGTGACCTGCTGGCCGCGCCAGTTGAACGGCCGGTGGTCCTTGCGGCCCTGGTCGACTCCTCGTCCCTGCCAATCGCTGGCGGCGGGCGCGGGTGCACGGTTGTCGCGCTGCTGACCGGGGCCGCACGCCTGCCCGTGCTGCGTGGCACACGGCTGCCCCGGCTGGGCGGACGCCGTACCGAGGCCGACGCCGAACACGCCGGCGACTCCGACTCCGGCGGCCAGGGTCGACGCGTACATGGCTCGCTTGAAGGTCATCTCTGCCTCTCCACTTCTGCTCGGTGCGGCGCTGATTCGCCGCACGGGGCGACGCTACGAACAGCGGATGGGTGCGCCCTGTGTCCGGTCGAGGCGCCCGCTGTGCATCTGACGAAGAGATGAGACCGACTGCGCGACAGTCGTCATCGGGTCACAGCGGGATCCACAGTCCGAAGAACCAGAAGCCCCAGTTGCGGAACTCCGGGTTGAAGATCGGCGTCACCCAGCTGCCGCGGTAGTTGAACGGCTGGTGGTCGTAGCGCCCCTGGTCGATGCCGCGCCACCCCTGATCACGCGGCGGTGGTGGCGGAGCGTCCCACCGCGGCCCGCCGGGCCCATCCGGCCGTCCCGGACCACCCGGACCCCCGGGCCGTCCCGGCCCGTCGTGACCAGCCTGGGGACCGCCACCCGGGCCCCGGCAGTCGCCGGAACGGCAGGGCTGTCCGGGCTGTGCAACGGCCACGGCGGGCGTGGCGGCCAGGGCCGAGGCACCGATGACCACGGCGGTCACGGTCGCGTAGGTCAGACGTCTGATGTCCATGTGAGCTTCTCTCCGAGGCAGTGGCACCTCTGGTGTGGGACCCGACCCGCCCAAGCTAGTTAGTGAAGCTAGGTGTCGGCTGTCCCGAACGTGAGAGCGAGCTGGGCGCGCCGGACGACGTAGAAACTGACGCATCCGTCAGTGCAGCAACACGCCCGACACGCCACCACCTGGGAAAATTTCCCCAAATGCCGAGGTGACGGGTCGGCGGCCGGCCACCCGCGCACGTCCCGGCCGCCGGTCTCGGTCGCGGTGACGCCGCAAAAAGCCCGGTTGTGCAGGCAAAACACGGTCGTCGCCGATGTGACGCGATTGCTGGAACGCGGTTTCCGAGCAGGTGGTCGTGCGCCGGCGGGCGTGCTACAACCTGCGGTTTTGACGCCAGAACGCGGGGGTGGGGTTAGCGTTCGTCAGACTGCGTGGGTACGGTCGTCGTCGCTGGCTGGTTTGACCAGCCGAGACAAGTAAATGATGGCCCAAGTAATTGCCAGAGACGGAGGAACACCCGTGGCCCTTCCCCAGTTGACCGACGAACAGCGCGCGGCAGCGTTGGAGAAGGCTGCTGCCGCTCGTCGAGCGCGTGCCGAGCTCAAAGACCGGCTCAAGCGTGGCGGCACCAACCTCAAGCAGGTGCTCAAGGACGCCGAGACCGACGAGGTCTTGGGCAAGATGAAGGTTTCCGCGCTGCTCGAAGCTCTGCCGAAGGTCGGCAAGGTCAAGGCGCAGGAGATCATGACCGAACTCGAGATCGCTCCGACCCGCCGCCTGCGGGGACTCGGCGATCGTCAGCGCAAGGCTCTGCTCGAAAAGTTCGACCAGAACTAGGCGCCTCAGTGAGTCCCGGCCGAGGGGCCGGACGCGTCATCGTGCTGTCCGGCCCCTCAGCCGTCGGGAAATCCACCGTGGTCCGGTGTCTGCGCGAACGGATCCCCGAACTGCACTTCAGTGTCTCGGTGACCACCAGGGCTCCGCGTCCCGGTGAGGTCGACGGCGTCGACTACACATTCGTGTCGGCGGAGCGGTTCCAGCAGCTCATCGACGCCGGCGCACTGCTCGAATGGGCCGAGATCCACGGTGGCCTGCACCGTTCCGGCACGCCTCGGCAGCCCGTCGTCAAAGCGACCGCCGCCGGTCTCCCCGTCCTGATCGAGGTCGATCTCGCCGGGGCGCGCGCCGTCAAACGTGCGATGCCCGAGGCGATCAGCGTGTTCCTCGCCCCGCCCAGCTGGGAGGCGCTCGAGCAGCGGCTCGTCGGGCGCGGCACCGAAACCGCCGAGGTGATGGCCCGCCGTCTCGCCACCGCGCGCACCGAATTGGCCGCTCAGCAGGACTTCGACGAGGTCGTGGTCAACAGCCGATTGGAGTCGGCCTGCGCCGAATTGGTATCCTTGCTGGTGGGCACCGATTGACACCACGCGCCGACCGGTCCTGCTGGGCCGGTGCGAGCCGCCCCCAGGTCGCCGAACAGCCATCAAGCTTGATGCACACCGCCAGGAGAATTTTTACGTGAGCACCCCGCACGCCGACGCACAGCTGACCGCTGTGGACGACCGGTCCGTCGATTCGATCGCCGCCGGCTCCTACGACACGCCGTTGGGCATCACCAACCCGCCCATCGATGAACTGCTGAGTCGCGCGTCCAGCAAGTACGCCCTGGTGATCTACGCAGCCAAGCGTGCTCGCCAGATCAACGACTACTACAACCAGCTCGGCGACGGCATCCTCGAATACGTCGGCCCGCTCGTCGAGCCGGGACTGCAGGAGAAGCCGCTCTCGATCGCGATGCGCGAGATCCACGAAGACCTGCTCGAGCACACCGAGGGCGAGTAAGCGCCGGGTAGGCCAGTGATCAGCCTCGTGGGCGAGAAGCAGACGACGTGACGACGGATCGCAAGCGGATCATCGTCGGCGTCGCAGGAGGCATCGCCGCCTACAAGGCGTGCACGCTGATCCGCCAGCTGGCCGAGGCCGGCCATTCCGTGCGCGTGGTACCCACCGAGTCCGCCCTGCGGTTCGTGGGCGCCGCGACGTTCGAGGCGCTGTCGGGCAATCCGGTGCACACCGGGGTGTGGGACGACGTCCACGAGGTACCGCACGTCCGCTTCGGTCAGGAGGCCGACCTGGTGGTCGTCGCTCCCGCGACCGCGGACCTGTTGGCCCGTGCCGTCGCAGGCCGCGCCGACGACCTGCTCACCGCCACCCTGCTGACCGCGCGCTGTCCGGTGCTGTTCGCGCCGGCCATGCACACCGAGATGTGGCTGCACCCGGCCACCGTGGACAACGTGGCCACGCTGCGCCGCCGCGGGGCCGTCGTCCTCGAGCCCGCATCGGGACGGCTCACGGGCGCGGACAGCGGCGCAGGACGACTGCCGGAGGCCGAGGAGATCGCCACTCTGGCCCAGCTCTTGCTGGCCCGTGGTGATGCGCTGCCCTACGACCTGGCCGGCGTCAAGGTCCTGGTGACCGCGGGCGGCACCCGCGAACCCATCGACCCGGTGCGGTTCATCGGCAACCGCAGCTCGGGCAAGCAGGGCTACGCGATGGCCCGCGTGCTGGCCCAGCGCGGCGCCGACGTGACGCTGATCGCCGGCAACACCGTGGGCCTGGTCGATCCGGCCGGAGTCGATGTCGAGCGCATCGGTTCGGCCGCTCAGCTCAAGGACGCGGTGTCCAAGCACATGCCCGACGCCCACGTCCTCGTGATGGCCGCCGCTGTCGCCGACTTCCGGCCGACGCAGGTGCAGACCAGCAAGATCAAGAAGTCCGGCGACCCCGACGCCGCTACGCCGGTGATCGAACTCACCCGCACCGACGACGTGCTGGCCGGCGCGGTGCGCAGTCGCGCCGACGGTCAGCTGCCCAACATGCGGGCGATCGTCGGATTCGCCGCCGAAACCGGCGATGCCAACGGCGACGTGCTGTTCCACGCCAGGGCCAAGCTCGCGCGCAAGGGCTGCGACCTGCTGGTGGTGAACGCCGTCGGTGACAACCGGGCGTTCGAGGTGGAGGACAACGCCGGCTGGCTGCTCGCGTCCGACGGCACCGAGTCGGCGCTGGAACACGGTTCGAAGACCTTGATGGCCAGCCGTATCGTGGACGCGATCGTGGGGTTCCTGCACAGCAACGACGAGTGATCTTCAGCGCACGCGCACGTTGCGCGAAAGGGTTGCGCACAGGCGAGTGAAACGCTTGGGTGCAACAGGGCACGTACAAAATTTGATTGACTAAGTATCTCGAGAGAGCTCGAACGGAAGGATGCACCACCGTGAGCAAAGGACGGCTGTTCACCAGTGAATCGGTGACCGAGGGCCATCCCGACAAGATCTGCGACGCGATCAGCGACTCGGTGCTCGATGCGCTCATCGCCGCCGATCCGCGTTCGCGCGTCGCGGTGGAGACGCTCGTGACCACCGGTCAGGTGCATGTCGTGGGTGAGGTGACCACGTCGGCCAAGGAAGCGTTCGCCGACATCACCAACACCGTGCGGGCCCGCATCCTCGACATCGGTTACGACTCGTCCGAGAAGGGGTTCGACGGCACCACCTGCGGTGTCAACATCGGTATCGGCGCGCAGTCGCCCGACATCGCCCAGGGTGTCGACACCGCCCACGAGACGCGCGTCGAGGGTGCCGGCGATCCGCTGGACCTGCAGGGCGCCGGCGACCAGGGCCTGATGTTCGGCTACGCCATCAAGGACACGCCCGAGCTGATGCCGCTGCCGATCGCGCTGGCCCACCGGTTGGCCCGGCGGCTGACCGAGGTCCGCAAGAGCGGCGTGCTGGACTACCTGCGGCCCGACGGCAAGACCCAGGTGACCGTGCAGTACGACGGCACCACTCCGGTCCGGCTGGACACCGTCGTGCTCTCCACCCAGCATGCGGCGGGCATCGACCTGGACGGCACCCTGACTCCCGACATCCGGGAGAAGGTGGTCAACACCGTGCTGGCCGACCTCGGCCACGACACCATGGACACCTCCGACTTCCGGCTGCTGGTCAACCCGACCGGCAAGTTCGTGCTCGGCGGTCCGATGGGTGATGCCGGTCTGACCGGCCGCAAGATCATCGTCGACACCTACGGCGGCTGGGCCCGCCACGGTGGCGGCGCCTTCTCGGGCAAGGATCCGTCCAAGGTGGACCGCTCGGCGGCCTACGCGATGCGCTGGGTGGCCAAGAACGTCGTCGCCGCCGGTCTGGCGGAGCGCGTCGAGGTGCAGGTGGCCTACGCGATCGGTAAGGCCGCCCCGGTCGGGCTGTTCGTCGAGACCTTCGGCACCGCGACGGTCGATCCGGACATCATCGAGAAGGCGATCACCGAGGTGTTCGACCTGCGTCCGGGCGCCATCGTGCGTGACCTGGACCTGCTGCGCCCGATCTACGCGAACACCGCCGCGTACGGCCACTTCGGCCGCACCGACGTCGACCTGCCATGGGAGCGGCTCGACAAGGTCGACGCCCTGAAGAACGCCGTCTAGACCGCGCTACCCGCTGAACGCGTAATCGTCCAGCGGGAACCGGCGGCTGCGCCAGGACGCCTCCAGCGTGGTCGCCGGCCGCAGCGGCACGTCGCCGTTCTTGTCGAAGTAGTAGCTGTTGGCCTTCTGGCAGCTGTCCTGCCAGAAGATCTGGCGGTGCCGCTTGCGCATCATCTCCGCGAAGTAGCGGTCGTTGGCCTCCTGCGTCACCTCCACGCGGCTGGCCTGCTCGTCGCGGGCACGCCGCAGGCACCGCACGATGTGGCGGGTCTGCGTCTCGATCAGCGCGAAGAACGACGAGCCGACATAGCCGTACGGCCCGCAGATGTTGAAGAAGTTGGGGAAGCCGGGCACGCTGACGCCCTCGTAGGCCTGCATCCGGTGCTCGCTCCAGAAGTCGGCGAGCGAGCGGCCACCGGTCCCGGTGATGGCGAACGTGCCCGAATCCACGTCCATCACCCGGAACCCGGTGGCGAGGATCAGCACGTCGGCGTCGTGGTGCTCACCGTCGGTGGTGGCCACACCGGAGGGCGTCACCTTCGCGATCGGATCGGTCACCAGCCGCACGTTGTCCCGGTTGTAGGTGGACAGGTAGCTGTTGTGGAATCCGGGCCGCTTGCACCCGACGGCGTACTGCGGCGTCAGCTTCTCGCGCAGCACCGGATCTTTGACCTGCTTGCGCAGGTACGCCCGGCCGACCTTCTCCGCCCGGTGCGCGAGCGGGAAGACGCCGTGGTACTGCGCCGAGATCGGGAACGTCACCTCGACGAAGGCCTGGCTGAGCAGTCGCTGCACGGCACTGCCGCCGGGCAGCCGCATCAGTCCGCGCACCGGGGGCGGCAGCGGCACGTCGAACTTGGGGAAACACCATATCGGGGTGCGCTGGAAGACGGTCAGCCGCTCGACCGCCGGGGCGATCTCGGGGATCACCTGAACCGCCGACGCGCCGGTGCCGATGATCGCCACCCGCTTACCGGTGAGGTCCTGACTGTGGTCCCAGCGCGCAGTGTGCAGCGTGAGGCCGGCGAAGCTGTCCACCCCGTCGATGTCGGGCGGCTTCGGCACGTTGAGGACGCCGGCCGCATTCACCAGGAACCGTGCGGTGACGGTGTCGCCCGCGTCGGTGGACAGCCGCCAGAGGTTGTCCTGCTCGTCGAACGCGGCGCCGGTGACCTCGGTGTCGAACCGGATCTTGTCGCGGATGCCGTACTTCTCGACGCAGTGGTCGGCGTACGCCTTCAGTTCGCGGCCCGGGGCATAGGTGCGCGACCAGTGCGGGCTCTGTTCGAACGAGAACTGGTAGGAGTAGGACGGGATGTCGACGCCGATACCGGGATAGGTGTTCCAGTACCAGGTGCCTCCGGCCTCGGCTCCGGCTTCGATGATGAGGTAGTCACCCATGCCGGCACGGTCGAGTTCTATCGCCGTGCCGATGCCGGAGAAGCCGGCGCCGACGACGACGGTCCGGTAGTCGGGTGCTGTCATGGCCCTCCTGTCGTCACCGTTGACGCGCATGCGCCCACGCTACCCGTGGCCCGCCGGCCACCGTCCGTCCGCTTTCGCCGCCTCGACCTGGCGCAGTCCGGCCTCGCGCATTCGCCCCGAGTCGATGAGCCGTTGCACTCGTTGCACATTCGACGCCGACCATGGGCTGCGTGACTTGCGCGGACTGAACCGCTGGATGCGGGACACGTCGTCGTACCTGCGGGCGAGGCTGTCGATCCAGCCGAAGCACAGCGCCACCTCCACCGCCTCGCCGTAGCTCATGCCCGGCTCGGGGGCGCTCTTGTTGTAGAGCCGCAGCCAGATCTCCGTCGCCGAATCGTGGTGGCGGGTCAGCCAGTCCTCCCACTCGCCGACGGTGCGGGCCTCGAGGACCTCGGGCTCGTTCATGCGCCGTGCAGGGCGGCGCGCAGCGCCGAGAGTCCCCGGTCGGTGGCCTCGGCGGCCGCGGGCACCACCGAGGCGAAGCTCACGTAACCGTGCACGAGCGCCGGCTCGTTGCGGAGCTCCACCGAAACCCCTGCGGTGCGAAGGTATTCGGCGTATCGGGCGCCGTCGTCGCGCAGCGGATCGTGTTCGGCGGTGCCGATGAACGCCGGCGGCAGCTCGGACAGGTCGCCGAAGTTCGCCGGCGCCAAGGTCGGCGGCAGATCGGCCGGGTCGCTCATCACCGTCTCGGGCAGATACCACTGCAGGAACGCCTCGGCCATGTCGCGGTCGAGCACGGGGGCGTCGGCGTTCTGCACGAACGACGGCAGCGTCATGTCCCCGGTGGTGGGCGGGTACCACAGCAGCTGGAACACCAGCGGCGGGCCGCCCTGGTCGCGCGCCAGCTGCGCCACCACGGCCGAGATGTTGGCGCCCGCCGAATCGCCGGCCACCGCGATCCGCGCCGGATCGCCGCCGAGTTCGGCAGCGTGTCCGCCGACCCAGCGCAGTGCCGCCCAGGAGTCGTCGATGCCCGCGGGCCACGGATGCTCCGGCGCCAGCCGGTAGTCGACGGACACCACGATCGCCTCCGCGCCGAGGGCATGGGCGCGAGCCACCCCGTCGTGGGTGTCCAGGTCGCCGAGGCACCAGCCGCCGCCGTGAAAGTAGACCACCACCGGCAACGGACCGGATGCCTCGACCGGCGGCCAATAGATGCGAACGGGGACGTCGGTGACGTCCCCGTACCCGACGGTTTGTTCCTCGATCCGCATGGGCGGCAGCGTCTCCGGCCGCGGCCTCACCTGCCGCATCCTCTCCCTGGCGACCTCGACGCCGTCGGCGGCCTCGAACTTCAACGGCACCAGGTCGAGCAGGGCACGCAGGGTCGGGTCGATGCCGCTGCGGTCGGTCATGGCCGCCCGCCGGAAAAGGCCGCGCGCAGCGCAGCCAGTCCGCGGTCCATCGCCTCCGTCGCGGCGGGCACGATCCCGGCGTAGCCGAGGTACCCGTGCACCAGTGTCTCGGCGTTGTGGATCTCGACCGGCACATCGGCGGCGGTGAGCAGTTCGGCGTAGCGGATGCCGTCGTCGCGCAGAGGGTCGTGGCCGGCGACGGCGATGTAGGCCGGCGGCAGCCCGCTCAGGTCGGCCGCGCGCGCAGGCACCAGCGTGGCCGGCGGATCCGCGAGATCCACGTCGCCGGCGTACCAGCGGGAGAAGGCCTTGGTCGCGGCGGTGTTCAGAATCGGGGCGTCGGCGTTCTCCCGGAACGACGGCAGCGACGAATCCCATGTGGTGGCGGGATACCACAGCAGCTGATGGCACAGCGCCGGTCCACCCGCGTCGCGGGCCAGCTGCGCGACCACCGCGGCGAGGTTGCCGCCCGCCGAGTCGCCTGCGACGGCCAGCCGGTCGCCGTCGGCGCCGAGCTCGCCGGCGTGTTCGGCGACCCATTGCGTTGCGGCCCAGACGTCTTCGACGGCGGCGGGGTAGGGATGCTCCGGGGCCAGCCGGTAGTCCACCGACACCACCACGGCGCCCGCGCCTGCGGCGTGCTGCCGGGCGGTGTTGTCGTAGGTGTCCAGATCGCCGACCACCCAGCCGCCGCCGTGCAGCCAGACCAGCACAGGCGGCGGTGCCGAACCCTCCTCGGCCGGCCAGTACACCCGGATCGGGATCGGCCCGCCGGGGCCGTCGATGGTGCGGTCCTCGACACGCAGCTCGGGCAGCACGGGCTTGCGGGGCAGATCGCGGAACCGGCGGCGGGCGTCCTCCGGTCCGCCGTCGGTTGTCAACTGGAACGGCACCGCCTCCAGTACCTTCATCAGAATGGCGTCGACGGCCGGCTTCTCTCGCTCTTCACTACCCATGGACACGACGACACCGTACGCCCGCCGGATCCGCACACTGTGGCTGGCCGCGGCCGTCATCGGCGCCCTGTACGGGGTGTTCCTGCTCGTCACAGCGCTGCGGTTGCCCGCAGGGTCGGAGCTGACCGGGCAATTCGCGCTGCAACCGGCGGTGAAGGCGCTGCCGGCGGTCCTGCTCGCGGTGGCCGCCGCGTCCCACCCGATCGGCCGGGAGCGCCGCTGGCTGGTGCCTGCGCTGGTGTTCTCCGCTGCCGGTGACTTCCTGCTCGCGATGCCCTGGTGGGAACCGTCCTTCGTGCTCGGCCTCGCGGCGTTCCTCGTGGCGCACCTGTGCTTCCTGCTGGCGCTCCTGCCGCTCGTCTCGCGGTCGACGCCGAGGCTGGTCGCCGCGGCGGTCACGGTGGTGGCGTGCGCGGCGCTGCTGGTGTGGTTCTGGCCGTCGCTGACGGCGGACGGGATGGCGGTGCCGGTGACGCTCTACATCGCGGTGCTGGGCGCGATGGTGTGCGCGGCGCTGCTGGCCCGGCTGCCGACGCCGTGGACAGCGCTGGGCGCCGTGTGCTTCGCGGTGTCCGACGCCATGATCGGCATCGGCCGCTTCGTGCTGCGTTCGGAGGCCCTCGCCGTGCCGATCTGGTGGGCGTATGCGGCGTCGCTGCTGTTGATCACCGCCGGATTCTTCGCCGGCCGGACGTCGGCGCCGTCTGCTACACCGGCTTAGGTGAGCGACCCGAGGCTGCCCGCCGAGCACGAGCCCATCGCCAGGGTGGTGCCGATGCTGACGGTGCCGCACCTGGACCGTGACTTCGACTACCTGGTGACCGCCGAGCAGTCCGACGACGCCCAGCCCGGGGTGCGGGTGCGGGTGCGGTTCCACGGGCGCCTGGTCGACGCCTTCGTGCTGGAGCGTCGCTCGGACACCGACCACGCAGGCAAGCTCGGCCGCCTGGACCGGGTGGTGTCGGCCGAACCGGTGCTGACACCGGAGATCCGGCGCCTCGTCGACGCGGTCGCAGCGCGCTACGCCGGCACCCGCCCGGATGTGCTGCGGTTGGCGATCCCACCCCGGCACGCCCGGGTGGAACGCGAAACCCTATCGCCCGCAAATGTTTCCGTGCAGCAGCCGCCCGATCCGGCGGGGTGGGCGCGCTACCAGCGCGGCGAACGTTTCCTGGCCGCGCTGGGGGAGAACCGTGCCGCCCGCGCGGTGTGGCAGGCGCTGCCCGGTGAACGGTGGGCCGACCGGTTCGCCGAG
>NZ_JAUMSQ010000300.1:0-10576 GCF_030519285.1 Mycolicibacterium arseniciresistens | reverse complement strand
GGCCACGGCCCCCGCCGCTTCGGCGCTCACGCACACGACGAGCCTGTACGTCTACGCCCGCGAGACCGTCGGGTACGCGCTCTCGATCGACGGCCGGGTGCATTCGCCGGGCAGCGGGCCGGGCACCATCGCCGCGCTGCCCGCGCAGTCGAAATTGTTGGGCGGCACAGGACAATTGGAGTCCACGGTCAGCGACGAGGCGGTGCTCGCGGCCGCACGGCGCCAAGGCGTCGTCCCCGCCGACGGACCGGCGTCGACCCTGGCGAACGTGCTGCGCGCGGCACGGCAGGGCAACGCGGCGGCCAGGGAGCTGCTCACCGAACGCGCCCGCGTGCTCGGCGAGTCGATCGCCCTGCTGCGCGACCTGCTCAACCCCGACGACCTCGTCGTCGGCGGGCAGGCGTTCACCGAGTACCCGGAGGCCATGGCGACGGTCGAGACCGCCTTCGCCGAGCGGTCGGTGCTGGCGCCGCGCGACATCCGGCTGACGGCGTTCGGCAACCGGGTGCAGGAGGCCGGCGCGGGCATCGTGTCGCTCGGCGGGCTGTACGCCGATCCGATCGCGGCGATGCGCCGTGCGCAGGCCCGCCGCCCCGAAGCCAGCGCGTAGCCGAGGTGTAGACATGACGGTGTGCGCCTAGCAGCGGATCAGCCGGACGTCTCAGCGCGCCGCGTCGCGGTGCTCTCGGTGCACACGTCGCCGCTGGCCCAGCCCGGCACGGGCGACGCAGGCGGGATGAACGTGTATGTCCTGCAGACCGCGCTGCACATGGCGCGCCGCGGCGTCGAGGTCGAGATCTTCACCCGCGCCACGTCGTCGGCCGACCCGCCGGTGGTGCGGGTGGCGCCCGGTGTGCTGGTGCGCAACGTCGTCGCCGGACCGTTCGAGGGCCTCGACAAATACGACCTGCCGACGCAGCTGTGTGCGTTCACCGCGGGCGTGCTGCGCGCCGAGGCCACCCATGAACCGGGCTACTACGACATCGTCCACTCGCACTACTGGCTGTCGGGTCAGGTGGGCTGGCTGGCCCGCGACCGCTGGGCGGTGCCGCTGGTGCACACCGCGCACACGCTGGCCGCGGTGAAGAACGCCGCGCTCGCCGAGGGCGACGCGCCGGAACCGCCCTTGCGCGCGGTCGGCGAGCAGCAGGTGGTCGACGAGGCCGACCGGCTGATCGTCAACACCGAACACGAAGCGCGCGAACTGGTCTCGCTGCATCACGCCGACCCGTCGCGCATCGACGTCGTGCATCCCGGGGTCGACCTCGACGTCTTCACCCCTGGCGACAAGCGAGAAGCCCGGGCCCGGCTCGGCCTGGCCGCCGACGAGGACGTACTGGCCTTCGTGGGCCGGATCCAGCCCCTCAAGGCGCCGGACGTGCTGCTTCGCGCGGCCGCGAAACTTCCCGGGGTGCGGGTGCTGATCGCCGGCGGACCGTCCGGCAGCGGGATGGCCACACCCGACGGGCTGGTTCGGCTCGCCGACGAACTGGGTATCGCAGACCGCGTGACGTTCCTGCCCCCGCAGTCCCGCGAAGACCTCGTGACGGTCTACCGCGCCGCCGATCTGGTCGCGGTGCCCAGCTACTCGGAGTCCTTCGGACTGGTCGCCGTCGAGGCCCAGGCCTGCGGCACCCCCGTGGTGGCCGCGGCGGTCGGCGGCCTGCCCGTCGCCGTGCGTGACGGCGTCACCGGGACCCTGGTCGACGGCCACGACACCGACGACTGGGCGCATGCGATGAACGCCCTCCTCGAACGCGGGCCGGACACCATGCGCGACGCGGCCGTCGCGCACGCCGCGTCGTTCTCTTGGGCGCACACCGTCGACGCACTGCTGGCCGGTTACGGGCGGGCCATCTCCGACTACCGCACCCGCCACCCGCGCCGGGACGCGACCACCCGCCGCGGCGGCAGGCGGTTCTCGATGCGGCGCGGGGTCCGCGCATGACCGAACGCGTCCAGAAGATCATCGAGGACACGCTCGTCGAGCACGGGCTGAACTACACCCTGCACGCAGGCGCGCGCGGCGGGCTGCCGGGCATCGTGGTAGCCCTGCCCGGCGAGCGCAGGCTGACCACCAACACGATCCTCACCGTCGGCGAGCACTCGGTGCGCGTCGAGGCGTTCGTCTGCCGCAAGCCCGACGAGAACTTCGAGGGCGTCTACCGCTTCCTGCTCAAGCGGAACCGCCGTCTCTACGGCGTGGCCTACACGCTGGACAACATCGGCGACATCTACCTCGTCGGCCGGATCGCACTGCCCGCGGTGACCGCCGAGGAGCTCGACAGCGTGCTCGGCCAGGTGCTCGAGGCCGTCGACAACGACTTCAACACGCTGCTGGAACTCGGCTTCAAATCGTCGATCCAGCGGGAGTGGGAGTGGCGGGTCAAGCGCGGCGAATCGCTGAAGAACCTGCGCGCATTCGAGCACCTCATCGACGATGCGAGCGACCAGGACGGTGCCGCACAGGCGTGAGAGGATGCCAGCCATGGCTGATTCCGGAGAATCCACGCTGATCCTGCTCCGCCACGGCGAGAGCGATTGGAACGCGAAGAATCTGTTCACCGGCTGGGTCGACGTCGACCTCACCGACAAGGGCCGGGCGGAGGCGGCGCGCGCCGGCGAGCTGATGGCCGAGCTGGACCGGCTGCCCGACGTCGTCTACACCTCGCTGCTGCGGCGCGCGATCACCACGGCCAACCTGGCGCTGGACAAGGCCGACCGGCACTGGATCCCGGTGCACCGCGACTGGC
This sequence comes from Mycolicibacterium arseniciresistens, assembly GCF_030519285.1. Lineage (NCBI taxonomy): Bacteria > Bacillati > Actinomycetota > Actinomycetes > Mycobacteriales > Mycobacteriaceae > Mycobacterium > Mycolicibacterium arseniciresistens. The sequence goes on along the minus strand of NZ_JAUMSQ010000300.1, from coordinate 7,823 downwards.
GGCTCAACGAGCGGCACTACGGTGCGCTGCAGGGCCTGAACAAAGCCGAGACCAAGGAGAAGTACGGCGACGAGCAGTTCATGACGTGGCGGCGGAGCTACGACACCCCGCCGCCGCCGATCGAAGCGGGCAGCGAGTTCAGCCAGGACACCGACCCCCGCTACGCCGACATCGACGGCGGCCCGCTCACCGAGTGCCTGGCCGACGTGGTCGCCCGGTTCGTGCCCTACTTCGAGCAGACCATCGTCCCGGACCTGCGGGCGGGCCGGACCGTGCTGATCGCCGCGCACGGCAACTCGCTGCGCGCCCTGGTGAAGTACCTGGACAAGATGTCCGACGACGACGTCGTCGGGCTGAACATCCCCACCGGTATCCCGCTGCGCTACGACCTGGACTCCGACCTCAAGCCGCTGGTGGTGGGGGGTACCTACCTGGACCCCGAGGCGGCCGAGGCCGGCGCGGCGGCCGTTGCTTCGCAGGGCGCGAAGTAGCCATCGGAAGGCCCCGCCCCGGCAAACAGTGGGTTAACGCGGCCCGAACACCTGCTCCTGGCTCTGTGACATGTCTCGTTTTGGCCGCACGCTGCTGGGATGACGTTCACCGGATGCGTACGCTTTTCGCGTGAGCGTGGTTTCCGCGCTGCTGCTGACAGCAGTGGTTGCGTTACTCGCCCTGGCCGCCGGGGCCGGGGTGGGTGCGTTGCTGACGCCCCGGATCCTCGAGGCCAGGCAGCGCCGGGCCGTCGAACAGGCCGGCATCACCGTCTCCCAGATGCTCGCCCACATCGTGTCGGCGTCGCCGACGGGGATCGTCGTGGTCGACACCTTCCGTGACGTCGTCTACTCCAACGAACGGGCCATCGAGCTGGGCCTGGTGCGGGAGCGTCTGCTCGACGACCGGGCATGGGCCGCGGCCGAGCACACGCTGTCGACCGGTGAGGACGTCGACGTCGACCTGACCCCGCGCAAGCTGCAGCACCCCGGCCGGTCGGGCCTCTCGGTGCGCGGCCACGTGCGGCTGCTGACCCAGGTCGACCGCCGGTTCGCCGTCATCTACGTCGCCGACCAGTCCGAACACGCCCGCATGGAAGCCACCCGCCGGGACTTCGTGGCCAACGTGAGCCACGAGCTGAAGACCCCGGTCGGCGCCATGGGCGTGCTGGCCGAGGCGCTGCTGGCCTCGGCGGACGACCCCGACACGGTGCGGCACTTCTCCGAGAAGATGGTCGCCGAGGCGCACCGGCTGGCCGACATGGTCGGTGAGCTGATCGAGTTGTCCCGGCTGCAGGGCGGCGAACGGCTGCCCGACCTGGAGATCGTCGAGGTGGACAGCGTGGTGTCCGAGGCCCTGTCGCGGCACAAGGTGGCCGCCGACAACGCCGACATCGCGATCACCACCGACGCGCCCACCGGGTTCCGCGTGCACGGTGATCAGGCGCTGCTGGTCACGGCGCTGGCGAACCTGATCTCCAACGCGATCGCCTACTCACCGCACGGATCGTCGGTGACGATCAGCAGGCGCAGGCGCGGCGACAACATCGAGATCGCGGTGACCGACCGCGGCATCGGCATCGCCAAGGCCGACCAGGAGCGGGTGTTCGAGCGCTTCTTCCGCGTCGACAAGGCGCGTTCGCGGGCGACCGGCGGCACCGGCCTCGGGCTGGCGATCGTCAAACACGTGGCCGCGAACCACAACGGATCGATCCGGCTGTGGAGTCAGCCGGGTACTGGGTCGACCTTCACGCTGTCGATCCCCGCATACTTCGGTGTCGACGGCGACACCGCTCACCAGTTCGACCAACGAGAGGACCCCGCCGGACCATGACCAGTGTGTTGATCGTGGAAGACGAAGAGTCGCTGGCCGATCCGCTGGCGTTCCTGTTGCGCAAGGAGGGCTTCGAGACGACGGTGGTGGTCGACGGCCCGTCGGCGCTCGCCGAATTCGACCGTTCGGGGGCCGACATCGTGCTGCTCGACCTGATGCTGCCCGGCATGAGCGGCACGGACGTGTGCAAGCAACTGCGGTCGCGGTCGAGTGTGCCGGTGATCATGGTGACGGCGCGCGACAGCGAGATCGACAAGGTGGTCGGCCTCGAACTCGGCGCCGACGACTATGTCACCAAGCCGTATTCGGCCCGCGAGCTGATCGCGCGCATCCGCGCGGTGCTACGTCGCGGCACCGAGAACGACGAATCCGGCATCGGCGACGGCGTACTGGAGGCCGGCCCGGTGCGGATGGACGTCGAGCGGCACGTCGTCAGTGTGAACGGTGAGGCGATCACGTTGCCGCTCAAGGAGTTCGACCTGCTCGAGTACCTGATGCGCAACAGCGGCCGGGTGCTCACCCGCGGTCAGCTCATCGACCGGGTGTGGGGCGCGGACTACGTGGGCGACACCAAGACGCTCGACGTCCACGTCAAGCGGCTGAGGTCGAAGATCGAAGCCGATCCCGCCAATCCGGTGCACCTGGTGACCGTCCGCGGCCTGGGCTACAAGCTCGAGGGCTGAGTCCGAAACGACGGCGGTGGGCCCCCTCGCACGTAGGGGACCCACCGGTCTGTCGTCACCATCGAGGCGCGACCCCTGCACGAACCAGACGCCGCGACGAAACGTGTCGTGATCGTGCGATTTCAGCAACGTTCGCGTAGTTAGCTAAGCTCTGTTAGGCTCCGCATCGGAGTCACCCCTAGAGCGAAGGCCTCAATGTGTCGTGCCGCCTGTGTGCATCTGATCGGCTGATCAGCGTCCTCGATCTCGGCGCGACCCCGCCGTGCGAGAAATTCCTCTCGGCCACCGACCTCGAGCTGCCCGAGGCGACATTTCCGCTGCACCTGCGGCTGTGTGCCGACTGCCTGCTGCTCCAGATCCCCGCGCTGATCACGCCGGAGGACACCTTCACCGAATACGCCTACTTCTCCTCGTTCTCCGACAGCTGGGTCGATCACGCACGCCAGTTCGTCGGCGGCGCTGTCGAACGGCTGGAGCTGACGCAGAAGTCATTTGTCATTGAAGTTGCCAGCAACGATGGCTACCTTCTTCAACACGTCGTCGACGCGGGCGTGCGCTGCCTCGGCATCGAGCCGTCGGTGAACGTCGGCGCCGCGGCCGTCGAGCGGGGCGTGCCCACGGTGACGGCGTTCCTCGACGAGGCGACGGCCCGCGACGTGCGAGCCGAACACGGCGCCGCCGACCTCGTGGTCGCCAACAACGTCTATGCCCACATCCCGGACCTGCTGGGGTTCACCCGCGCGCTGCGTCTGCTGATGGCCGACGACGGCTGGCTGTCGATCGAGGTGCACCACGCACGCAACCTCGTCGAGCTCGCCCAGTTCGACACGATCTACCACGAGCACTTCCAGTACTACACAGTGGCTTCGGCCGCGCGGGCGCTCGCAACGGCCGGGCTCGCCGTCGTCGACGTGGAGCTGATCCCCACCCACGGCGGATCGATCCGGGTGTGGGCCAGGCCGGAGCCGGTCGCGGGCACACCGACCGCGCGGGTGGCCGAGGCGCTGGCCGCCGAGGAGGAGGCCGGCCTGCACGACGTCGCCGGCTACGTCACGCTGCGGCCCCGCGTCGAGCACGTCCGTCACGAACTGCTGCGCTTCCTGCTCGACTGCCGCGCGGCGGGCAAGCGGGTGGTCGGCTACGGCGCCCCCGGCAAGGGCAACACGCTGCTCAACTACTGCGGCATCCGGTCGGACCTCATCGAGTACACCGTCGACCGCAACCCGTACAAGCACGGCAGATACACCCCCGGCACCCGCATCCCGATCCATTCGGTGGACCGGCTCGAGAAGGACCGGCCCGACGTGATCGTCGTGCTGCCGTGGAACCTCGCCACCGAGATCACCGAGCAGCTGGCCTACACGGCCGAATGGGGTGCGCAACTGGCGATCCCGCTGCCGCACCTACAGATCGTCCAGCCCGGCGCGACCACTCCGGCACGCCGAACCACGAATGGGGACCCCGAATGAAGGTAGTGCTGTTCTGCGGCGGATACGGCATGCGGATGCGCAACGGCGCCGAGGACGTCGTGCCCAAGCCCATGCAGATGATCGGCCCGCGGCCCCTGATCTGGCACGTGATGCGGTACTACGCGCACTTCGGGCACAAGGACTTCATCCTCTGCCTCGGCTACGGCGCGAGCCACATCAAGGACTTCTTCCTGAACTACCAGGAGGCGATGTCGAATGACTTCGTCATCCGGGACGGCCAGGTCGACCTGCTGGACTCCGACATCGCCGACTGGACGATCACCTTCGTCGACACCGGGCCGGAGTCGCCGATCGGTGAGCGGCTGCGCCGGGTCCGGCACTTCGTCGAGGACGACGAGTACTTCCTCGCCAACTACGCCGACGTGCTCACCGACGCGCCGATGGACCAGATCGTTGACGAGGTGAAGGCGTCTGGCGCCGCCGCCTCGATGCTGATCGTGCCGCCGCAGTCGTCGTTCCACTGCGTCGACATCGCCGAAGACGGCAACATCAGCGGCATCACCGCCGTGTCGCGACTCCCGATCTGGGAGAACGGCGGCTTCTTCGTGCTCAAGACCGCCGACGTGCTCGAGCTCCTCACCGAGAACTGCGACCTCGTCGAGGACGTCTGCGGCAAGCTGGCCGCCCAGGGGAAGCTGTACGGCCACAAGCACTTCGGGTTCTGGAAGCCGGCCGACACCTTCAAGGAGCGTGCCGAGCTCGACGCCGGATACCAGCGGGGCGACCGGCCGTGGATGCTCTGGGAGCACTCTAAGGCGGCTCCGCAGCTCGCACCGGCGACGTGATCGATCTGCAGGCAGGCGATCTGAGCGAGATCGCCGTCCTCGGGGCGCACTGCGACGACATCGCCATCGGCATGGGTGGCACACTGCTCGCTCTGTCAGAGGCCAACCCTGGCCTGCGTGTGCATGCGCTGGTGCTCAGCGGCGCCGGTACCGAACGTGAGGCCGAGGAGCGGGCCGCGCTCGCGGCGTTCTGTCCGGGTGCGACGGCGGCCGTGACGATCCTCGATGTGCCCGACGGGCGCGCACCTGCGCACTGGGAGCGGGTGAAGGACGCGCTGAAGGCGTTTCGCGCGACCTGTTCGCCCGACGTGGTGTTCGCCACGCATCGCGGCGACGCCCACCAGGATCACCGGATGCTCGCCGAACTGGTGCCCACCGAGTTCCGCGACCAGCTGATCCTGGGTTACGAGATCCTCAAGTGGGAGACCGACACCCCCGCGGTGACGGTGTTCCATCCGCTCGACACCGCGACGGCCGAGGAGAAGGTCCGGCTGCTGCACAAGCACTATCCGTCCCAGACCGCCAGGGACTGGTTCGACGAACTGTCGTTCCTCGGGCTGTCGCGGCTGCGCGGCGTACAGTGCCGCAGCAGTCACGCCGAGGCATTCGTGGTCGACAAGGTCGTCGTCAAATTCGGGAAAGGCAACGCCGCATGACACAACGGGTTCTGATCACCGGCCACCAGGGATACCTCGGCACCGTGATGGTCCCGGTGCTGCAGGCCGAGGGCCACGACGTCGTGGGCCTGGACAACGGCTACTTCAGCGACTGCGTGCTGGGCCCGGCTCCGGTGGACCCGCCCGGCCTGCGCACCGACCTGCGCGACGTGACCGTCGAGGAGCTGCGCGGATTCGACGCGGTGGTGCACCTCGCCGCGCTGTCCAACGACCCGCTGGGGGCGCTGGAGCCGCAGATCACCTACGACATCAACCACTGGGCGTCGGTCCGGCTGGCACGGCTGGCCAAGGACGCGGGCGTGAAGCGGTTCCTCTACGCGTCGACCTGCTCGGTGTACGGCGCGGCGGGCGACGGGCTGGTCGGCGAGGATGCGCCGCTGCGACCCCTCACGCCGTACGCGATCAGCAAGGTCCGCGTCGAGGACGATGTGGCGGCGATGGCCGACGACGACTTCATCCCCGTGTTCCTGCGCAACGCAACGGCCTTCGGCTTCTCGCCGCGACTGCGCGCGGACATCGTGCTGAACAACCTGGTCGGCCATGCGGTGCTCAGCGGTGTGGTGCGGGTGATGTCGGACGGCACGCCGTGGCGCCCGCTGGTGCACGCCCGCGACATCGCGCAGGCGTTCGCGGTCTGCCTGTCGGCGCCCGCGGAGACCATCTCGTGCCGGGCCTTCAACGTCGGCGGCGAGGCGAACAACGTCACGGTGGCGCAGATCGCCAACGAGGTGGTCGATGTCGTACCCGGCTCGACGGTCGCGATCACCGGGGAGAGCGGCGCCGACCCGCGCTCCTACCGGGTCGACTTCAGCCGGGCCCGCAACGAGCTCGGCTTCGAGGCGGCATGGTCGATCGCCGACGGTGCCGCCGAGCTGTATGCCGCGTACACGGCACACGGTCTGCAGCGCAACGACTTCGAACACAAATTCACCCGGTTGGCGCGACTGCAGGAATTGCGTGGCAGCGGAGCGATCGACGAGACGATGCGACGTGTCAGCGCAATTGCGTGAGCAGTTCGCCCCAGGTGCCCGCGGCGGCGTCGCGGTCGGAGATGCGCGTGACCGGCAGCGGCCAGTCGATCGCCAGTTCGGGATCGGCGTGGTGCACCGCGACGTCCTCGGCCGGGTCGTGCGGACGGTCGATGCGGTAGCAGACGTCGGCGATCTCGGTGAGCGACTGGAAGCCGTGCAGGATGCCGGGCGGCACGTACAGGTGACGGAAGTCGTTGTCGTCGAGCAGGAACGACTGGTGCCGTCCGAAGGTCGGCGACGACGGCCGGGCGTCGACGAGCACGTCGTGCACCGCGCCGTGCGCGCAGCGGACGAGCTTCGCCTCGCCGCGGCCTCGCCGTCCGTGCAGGCCGCGGATGACACCCCGGGCCGAACGGGACTGCGAATCCTGCCGGAACGCCGCGGCGGCGCCGGGGGTGCCGAGGTGATCGTCGAAGATGTCCGCGTCGAAGGTGCGGGTGAACAGGCCACGATCGTCACGGTGCGGCTGCGGGACGAGCACCACCACCCCGGCCAGCTCGGCCTGCTCGATACGCACGAGGACATGCTGCCATGAGTTGTCGCGGATGCGGGGAGCCTGCGCTGCGCCGGGTGCTGGACCTGGGCGCCGTGCCCGCGGCCGATCACTTCCCGCCGGCGTCGTCGCCGGTCCGGCCGCAGGAGACGGCTCATCCGCTGGCGATGGCGCTGTGCCCGGACTGTGGGCTGGCCCAGCTGTCGGAGGACGACACGGTGACCGACGAACCGCGCGGGATCGAACCGCAGGCGCTTCGCGATCAGGCTGCCGACGCGGTGGCCCGGGTGGCCGGCCAGGGCTGGCTGACGGGCGCCACGGTCCGCGAGTTCGGCAGTCCGCACGGCGGCAGCTGGCTCCCGCTGCTCGCCGACCGCGGATTCGCCACCACCCCGGGACCCGCCGACGTGGTGCTCGACTGCTTCGGCATCATGCACGAACCCGATCAGAAGGCGGCGTTCGCACAGCGTGCGGCCGCCACCCGACCCGGTGGCGTGCTGCTGCTGCAGTACCATTCGCTGGCCGCGATCGTGTCGCACGGACAGTGGAATGCGTTGCGCCACGGACACTTCGCGTACTACTCGATGCCCGCGCTGGTTCGGTTGCTCGCCGGCGCCGGGATGCGGGCGGAGACGGTGTGGCACTTCGACCTCTACGGCGGCACGGTGCTGGTGGCCGCCGTGCACGGCGACGCGCCGCCGGGACCCGACGCTGCGGCGTTGCTCGACGCGGACGCGGCGATGACCGACCCGCGGCAGGTCGGGGCGTTGCAGACCGCCGCCGACACCCACGCGTCGCAACTGCGCGGGTGGCTGGAGTCGGAACGACATGCGGGGCGGC
>NZ_JAUMSQ010000030.1:0-6419 GCF_030519285.1 Mycolicibacterium arseniciresistens | reverse complement strand
GCACCGCCGGTCATCCCGCCCGTTCCGGTCGCTCCACCCGTCCCGCCCGTCCCGCTGGTTCCGCCGGCGCCGGTCGTGCCGCCCGTGCCGGCAGGCGCCCCCATCACCGCACCTGCGGCCGGAGGCGCTCCGCTCACCGAAATGGGCGGTCTCGGCGGAAAGGGCGTGCCGACCGGAAAGACCGCCGCGGGTGCGCCGGTCCAGGCAGCGCCTGTGGACAAGGCCGTCCTCGTCAGGTAGCGCGGCGTCGCCGCGCCCACTCCCGGGTCACATGGTGTGCTGTGCACGCCATGTGACCCGGATTCCGTTGTGCCTGTGCATGTTCGGGATATCTCCGAGCCGGGGTCGCTACTCCTGCACGATCACCGGGTCACCGATGTTGACGGTGTCGAAGTACCACTGCGCGGCGGCCGGCGCCAGGCCGATGCAGCCGTGACTGACGTTCTCCAGCCCCAACGACGCGACGGCCCACGGCGCGGAGTGCACGAAAAGGCCGCGGCGGGTGAATCGCACGGCGTCCTCCACCTCGAGCAGGTAGCCGTCGGGAGCGGTGACGGGGATGCCGACGCTGCTCGAGTCCATGACCACCACGTCATCCTTGGCCAGCACGCTGTAGGTGCCGACCGGCGTCGGGTATTCCGGACGGCCCATGCTCGCCAGCAGCACGCCCTCCTCGCCGAGGCGGGGGAGGTGGTGCGGCGCGGGCAGTGCGATTGGTGATCCCGCCGCCGAGCCGTCGACGGTCACGGTGAACGTGTGCTCCGAGATATCGGCGACCCCGACGACTGCGGGGCCGGTCTCGAATTGCGTCAGCTTGCCGTTCACCGACAGGGCGACCGTGCTGTGTGCCGGCCAGAATTGCTCTGGAACCCACTGCACTACATCGTCTTCCAGCCACTCGAACCTGCCGGTCCTGGCGGGCGTGGACGTGATTCGCAGCGCACGCTCGGCGGCAGCGCGGTCGGCGATCGGCCCACCGAAGGTGATCGTCACCGGGTGCGCCACCCCGACGCGCGCACTGCCGGTCGGCGCGACGGATTCGACAGCGCCGGACATCGGCAGGCTGACCGCTGCGGTGTCGACGTCTGATGTGCCCCCGAGCACGGCCGTGCTGGCCACCACCACCGGTAGGACAAGTTGGATGACTGCCCGCATCTACTCGAACCCCTTTATGACGCGCGATCCTGAACGTTGCCATCTTACGGGCGCGTCAACAGTCGAACCTTGAGGCGCGCGTTCATGATTCGGTCAAGCATTGATCACGGTTCGGCCACAGCGGCGAGACCTGGTGGCGCCGGTTGACCGGGTGTCACCGGGGCTGTCCGGCCACCTCGGCGATCGCCGAGGCGAACTCCTCCGGCGCCTCCTGGGGCACGTTGTGGCCGATGCCGTCGAGGATGCGGTGCTGGTACCAGCCGGTGTAGAGCGCCCGGCAGGCGGCACCGTCCTTGGCCGCGCCGTCGAAGTCGCTAGCGATGGTGATGGTCGGGACCGTGACCGCAGGACGGCCGGCCAGCCGGAACTCGTCGGCGTCGAACCGGGACTCGCCGGGTGCGAGGCTCAGCCGCCAGCGGTAGTTGTGGATGACGATGTCGGCGTGGTCGGGGTTGTCGAACGCGGCCGCGGACAGGTCATAGGTGGCATCGGTGAACTTCCACTCCGGCGATGCGAGCTGCCAGATCAATCTGTTGAAGTCGTGGGTGTTCTCCCGGTAGCCGGCCTCTCCGCGAGGTGTCGCGAAGTAGTACTGATACCACCAGCCGTACTCCGCCTTCGGCGGAAGGGGTTCACGGTTCGCCGCCAGATTGACCGTGATGTAGCCGCTGACGGCGACGAGTCCCGCGCACCGTTGCGGCCACAGCGACGCGACGACGTTGGCGGTGCGGCCGCCCCAGTCGTAGCCGCCGAGGATGGCGGCCGGAATCTGCAGGGCGTCCATCAGGCTGATCACGTCGTGCGCGAGCGCGGCCTGCTGACCGTTGCGAACGGTATCCGCAGACAGGAAGCGGGTGGTTCCGAAGCCGCGCAGGTACGGCACGATGACCCGGAAGCCCTGGCCGGCGAGCAGGGCGGAGACGTCGGCGTAGCTGTTGATGTCGTACGGCCAGCCGTGCAGCAGGATCACGGGGCGCCCATCCGGAGGGCCGGCCTCGGCGTATCCGATGTCGAGATCGCCGGCGTCGATCTGATTGACAGGGCCGAGCCGGTGCGCCGGCGCAGGTGGGGGACCGGGCTCGGCCGGTGCGGACGTGCATGCCGCGAGCGCGGTCGCCCCGGCGGCCATTGTCGCGAGGCGACCGAAGTGCCGTCTGTTCAGAGCGTTCATGTGAACCATCCGACCCCACGGCGGGCATCGCGTCCAACGATTGCTATGAATTGATGAGATCTATCAAACAGATACGATGATCCGCGTGGAGTTGCGCCAGGTCGAGCACTTTCTCGCCGTCGCCGCCGAGTTGAGTTTCACGCGGGCGTCAGCGCGAGTCCACGTCGTGCAGTCGGCACTGTCGACATCGATCGCGAAGCTGGAACGCGAGCTCGGGGTCGAGCTGTTCGACAGGACACGGCAGCGGATCAGCCTCACCCCGGCCGGTGAGCGGTTCCGTGTACACGCGCACGCCGTCATGCAGGTCACCCGCGCCGCCACCGATTCGGTCGCCGAGTACCGCGGCGCACTCGCCGGCACCATCGAGTTCGGATCACTCGTCTCCTACGGTCCGGTGGACGTCCCGGGTGCGCTCGGCGAGTTCCATCGTGCCCACCCGTTCGTGCGACTTCGGCTGCGGCTCAGCCAAACCGGCTCTTCTGCCTACCTCGCTGCGCTCATGGAGGGCTCGCTGGACCTCGCGCTGGTGTCGGTGCCCAACCGATTCCCACCGCAACTCGACATGCGATTGCTCTTCGAGGATCCGATGGTCTTCGTGTGTCGTCGTGACCATCCCATGGCCGGGCGGCGACGACTCCACCTCGCGGACGTCGCGGGCGAGGACCTCGTCGGCTTTCCGCCGGGATTCGGGGTCCGCCGCCTGATGGACGACGCCTGCCACGCTGCAGGCGTCTCCGCGCGGACGTCCTACGAGGTCCCCGCCGGGTTCGCCGCCATGGCCGACCTGGTGGGCAGCGGGCTGGGCACGGCGTTCATGCCGTCGTCGGAGGCGCAGCAGTTCACTCATCTGCATGCCGTCGATCTGGCCGACGCCGTGTCGTGGAAGGTGTACCTCGCAGCACCGCCGGTGGATCGCAGCACCCCGGCGACCGGCCGGTTGGCCGAGATCCTGTTCGCCGCGGCTGTCTCCGCCCGACAGGCGACGACGGGCCGCAAGGCCGGGCCGACGAGCAACTGACAGCCCGTCGATCACCTGGCGAAACACCCCTCCGCAACGCCACCGCTGAGTGGCATCTTCGGCGGCCGATCGCTGCGACGCCGGCGTCCCGCGCGCGTCACGCTGTCGGCGCCCGAGAGCCGATTCGGCGGACGGACGGAACCGCGAGCGGTCACAGCAATACCTCGTGCATCCGGCGCGGCGGTCGGACCGCCGGGGAATCCTGCGCCCCGGCGCTGGTGCCGGGGTGGGGACGGGTCGCCGGACATCGAGCGTTGCTTGCAACCAAAAACTTCTCGACATTTCGTAGCGGTGATGAAGAACAGCAAATGACAACGCGTCGCGGCTCGCAACCGTCTCCGGCTGATTCCCCGAAACTCGACGCGTGTCCGTGGCAAAACCGACACGCGGGGCTCGTTCCCCTCTAGGATTTGCACCGTCGGACGTACGATAAATCGGTAGCCGTGATGGTGACGATTCGAGCTTGACCGACGCTTGTTCGCTCATGCATCAAACACGTTGTGAATCAACAGAAAATGTTCCAGCCTGCTGGAACGCCGGCGGTGACGCTGCCCGCAAATAGTTGCATTCGCAAATTAGACGCGCTACCGCGAGTAGCTATATTCGTTAACTAACGACAACTAATGGCTTTTATTTCGCAAAGCCTTGCGATCGAACCATAAGGCGTGTTACAGCTACTGCCATGGCCACAGATTGGTCCAAGATCGGCCCGGTCAGTTATTTCGCTGACGTCAATATCGAGATTCGGTGCGGCCCGCGGATTCCCTTCGCCGGCGTGCCTGCCGCCTCGCGCTCTGTCGTCGGCGGGGACGACAGCACCCGGGGCCGGACGTGATCGATCAGAAGTGCGTCGGTGTCCGGCCCAAGGCGCGCCGTCGAGTCGGCCAAGGGCTCGGCGTCCCACATATGTGACACGAACGTTCAGGGGGAGTCTCGGTGAATTCCATGGAGCCGGACGACAGGGCCTTGCCGTTGACGCGCGCCCAGATGGACATCTGGCTGGCGCAGCAAACCGGCCGGCAGAGCACCGAGTGGCAACTCGGTGTCCTCGTGCACATCGAGGGCGGGATCGACACCGACCTCTTCGAGCAGGCGGTACGGCAGGTGGTGCAGGAAGCCGACGCGCTGCGGGCCCGCTTCTTCGAGGTGGACGGCCAGGTGTTCCAGCGGGTGGCCGACGACCCGGACACCCGGCTGCGCAGGCACGACTTCACCGGCGCGAAGGATCCCGAACAGGACGCCCGCGAGCTGGCGACCGCGATCCAGCGGACGCCGATGCCGCTGGACGGCCCGTTGATCAACTTCTCACTGCTGCAGACGGGTCCCGACGAGTACATCTGGTACACCTGCTGTCACCACATCATCCTCGACGGGCTCGGCCTCTCGCTGATCGGCCGGCGGATCGCCGCCATCTACACCGCGCTGGCCACCGACCGCTCCGTTCCACCGGCCTACTTCGCCTCGCTGCGCGACCTGGTCGACGGAGAATCGGCCTACGAAGCGTCCGCCGGATTCCAGGACGACCGGCAGTACTGGAGCCAGCACCTTCCCTCGGGCAGCGGTCCGGACCTCGGGGCGCCGCTGGAGACCGAGAGCGAGACGTACTGGCCGTCGGCGCCGGTACAGATGGATCCCGCCGTCGTCGGCCGGATCAAGACACTGGCGAAACAGTACGGCGTCCGCCGCTCGTCGATCATGACCGCCGTGTGCGCACTCCTCGTGCGTGGGCTCGGCGGCGGCGACGCCGACGAGCTGGTGCTCGACTTCCCGGTCAGCAGGCGCGTGCGCCCCGAGTCCAAGCTCCTACCCGGCATGCTCGCCGGCATCGTGCCGCTGGTGCTGAAGACCGCACCCGGAAGCACCGTCGCCGACTTCTGCAGGCAGGTCGACACGCGCACCCGGGAACTGCTGCGCCATCAGCAGTTCCCCGTGGAGACGCTGGACGGTGACGCCAACTCCCGGCAGGCGCGCAACCGGGTGGTCGTCAATTTCGTCCCCGCCCGCCTCACGATGGACTTCGCCGGCGCGACGGCGACAGCGAGTTACACGACGTTCGGTCCGGTCGGCCACTTCGGGCTCTTCCTGCTCGGCTTCGGGGACCAGCAGTACCTCAGCACCGTGGGCGCCGGCCAACCGTTCGCCGACTTCGAGGTCGCCGACCTGGCGGAGCGGATGCAGCGGATGTTGGTGGCGATGTCCCACGACCCGGACCTGCAGTTGTCCGCGATGGACGTGTTGCGGGCCGGCGAAGCCGCGCACCTGGACGAGGTGGGCCGTCGCGACCTGGCCGCAGGCCCGGCTCCTGCGGCCGTATCGGTCCCGGACCTGCTGAGCGCGCAGGTCAACCGGACACCGGATGCGGTGGCGGTCAGCTGCGGTGAGCGGCGGCTGTCCTATCGAGATCTCGAGGCGGCGTCGGACCGACTGGCCCGGGCCCTCGCCGGGCGCGGCGTCGGACCCGGCGCTTCGGTGGCGCTGCTGCTTCCGCGGTCGGCCGAGGCGATCGTGGGGATCGTGGCGGTACTCAAGACCGGCGCGGCCTATGTCCCGATGGACCCGATGCACCCCGACGCGCGCATCGCGTTCGTGCTCGGCGATGCCACTCCGACCGCGGTTCTCACCACCGCGCAACTCGCCGGCCGGATCGCCGGCTGTGGTGTGCACGCCATCGACATCGACGACGCCACTGCCGAAAACGCCACGGAGACCGTGCTTGCGGCGCCCGCGCCCGACGACGTCGCCTATGTGATCTACACCTCCGGTACGACGGGCACGCCGAAGGGGGTGGCGATCACCCACGCCAACGTCGCGCAGCTGGTGGGCTCACTGGAGGCCGGCCTGCCGCCCGGACAGGTGTGGTCGCAATGCCATTCGTACGCCTTCGACTTCTCGGTCTGGGAGATCTGGGGTGCGCTGCTCGGCGGTGGCCGGCTCGTGGTGGTCCCCGAAGAGGTCGCCGCGTCACCGCAGGACTTCGAGGCTCTACTGCTTGCCGAGCATGTCACCGTGCTCACCCAGACCCCCTCGGCGGCGGGAATGCTCTCGCCGCGGGCGCTCGGGTCGACGGCCCTGTTC